>CAZSGS010000016.1:14030-15969 GCA_964606365.1 uncultured Wenzhouxiangella sp.
GCGGCAGGGCGCCAAAAACGATGGCGCACGACGCCAGCAGCCAGACGCTGCGCCATTCCAGCCAGCCCAGAAGGCCGGCGACCAGGGGGGGCAGCAGGGCTTCGCCGGCGATGAACCCGTAGCTCGCCATCGCCACCGCCCGGCCCCGGCGCCGCGAACTGTAGCGTGCCGCGGCAACGACCGCCAGGTGTCCGGCCAGCCCCTGTCCGGCGAGCCGGACCATGAAAAGCCCGGCAAGCAGCAGTGCCGCGTGCGGCGACCAGGCAATCATCGCGCAGCCGAGCGCCAGCAGGCTCATGACCCCGGCGATGGCCCGGCGCATGCTCAGGTGATCGGCGATCGCACCGAGCCAGAACATGCTCAGGCCACTGATCAGCGTGGCCGTGCCGTAGAGCGTGCCCAGGGCCGATTCGCTCAGGCCGAAATCGGCGCGGAAATCGGCGCCGAACAGGCCGATGTAAAAGGTCTGACCGAAGGAGGAACACAGCGCGGCCAGGAAGGCGAAGCGGCCTGCCGGCGGCAGGCCGCCAGGGCGGTCGTCAGGCATGAAACACCCTGCCCGGCCCACGGGGAGCCAGCGAAACGGCCACGCTTGAAGTCATCGACTCAGTTTATCCGCTGTTAATGCGGACCACGCCACCGATTACTCAATCGAACTCACCCCTGAGCTGAACCCAGATCGTGCGTCCCGGCTCGGGAATGCGGCCGGCCAGCGCGCCCAGTTCAGCCGCGCCGCGCTGCAGATGCTCGGCGTAGCGGCGATCGAACAGGTTATCCAGGCCACCCGTCAAGGTCCATCCGCCCGGTAGCTGGCGGCCGCCGTAGAGCGAAGTGACCGCGAAGCCCGGCGTGGGCGTGGTATCCAGCGAGTAGATCGTGCCGTAGCCGGGATGAATGCGATCCTGGCGCGCAACGCCCCTGAGCACCCCCCCGCCGAACCAATGCCCGCGCTCGTAGTCCAGGCCGAGTGTCGCCTCCAGGGGTGGTGTCTGCGCCAGCGGCACGCCGTCGCTGTCATTGTCCGAGCGCACCCAGCCGACACTGCCGCCGATCGACAGGCCCCGGGTGAGCGCAAACCGCCAGTCGAGTTCCGCTCCCCAGGTGGTCGCATCGACGTTGCGTGCCTCGAGCGCTTCCCGACCCGGGGCGACGATCAGGATGTAGTCGTCGATCCGCCCGTAGAACAGCGACAGCGTGGCGCTCGAACGCTCGCCTCTGTAGCGGACACCCAGATCGAGCTGTGTCTGCGCCTCGTTATCGAGCCCGAAGACCCGCTCGCGCTCCCAGTAGTCGGGCGCTCGCTCGGCCCGCCCCAGGCCGGCGTAGAAAGCCAGCGGCCTGTTGGCCAGGCGATGCTCGTAGCGCGCGAAGCCGCTGACCTGTTCGCGCCGCTTGCCGTGACCGGAAAGCGCGCCTCCAAAGCCCTCGACCAGGGCCCGGCCGCGGCTTTGATCGACGCGCAGCCCCCACACGGTCTTGCGGCGGTCATCGATGCGGTGTTCCAGCTCGATGAACCCCCCGGCATCAGTGAAGCGAGCCGTCTCGATGCGTGGTTCCTCGTTCAAGCGGCCCACCGCCGTTCCGCGCAGCATGCCGTCGCGGTGGCGATTCTGCATCCAGTCGACGCCGGCTTGGACGACGAGGGCGTCATCGGGACGGAACTCACCGGCCACGCGCGCGCCCTGCGTGCGACGGTCCGGAAACCGCACCATCGGCATCATCGGCGGCCGACGCAGGGTGTAGTTGTCCATGACGTGATCGACGTAGTTGTGAAACAGCAAAAGCTCGAGCTCGCTGAACCAGGGGCGGATATCGGTCTGCACGATCCGCAGGCTGTAGCCGCTGCGGTCGAAGCGCGTGCCATCCATCATGCGATCGTCATAGGCTGCTTCACCGTCACTCTGGTCGATACCCAGTTCGACACGGGTGTTGTCACCCG
>CAZSGS010000017.1:0-15649 GCA_964606365.1 uncultured Wenzhouxiangella sp.
CCGATTGTCATGAATGCGCTGGAAGTCCGCGACCTCCGAAAGGTCTATCGCAAGGACGTCGTCGCCCTCCGCGGTGTGAACCTGACCGTCGAGGAAGGCGATTTCTTCGCCCTGCTCGGGCCCAACGGGGCGGGCAAGTCGACGTTGATCGGCATCGTCAGTTCGCTGGTCAACGCGACATCGGGCGAGGCCAGGGTCTTCGGCATCAGCGTTCAGAAGGAGCGCTCGCGCGCCATGGCGCAGATCGGCCTGGTGCCGCAGGAAGTCAACTTCAACCAGTTCGAGAAGCCGTTCGACATCGTCGTCAACCAGGGCGGCTACTACGGCGTGCCGCGCCGGATCGCGCGCGAGCGCGCGGAACGCTATCTCAAGAAGCTCAGTCTCTGGGACAAGGCCTTCGGGCCCGCGCGCCAGCTCTCCGGCGGCATGAAGCGGCGCCTGATGATCGCCCGCGCGATGGTGCACGAGCCGAAACTGCTGATCCTCGACGAGCCCACCGCCGGGGTGGACATCGAGATCCGCCGCTCGATGTGGAAGTTCATCTCCGAGATCAACGCCGCCGGCACGACGGTGATCCTGACCACGCATTATCTCGAGGAAGCCGAGCAGCTGTGCCGCAACGTGGCCATCATCGACCAGGGCGGCATCATCGAGAACACCTCGGTCAAGGAGTTGCTGGGCAAGCTGCAGGTCGAGACCTTCGTGCTTGACCTGCGCGAGCCGATCGAGACGCTGCCGGAGGTCGAGGGCATCGAGATCGTGCGGCGCGACGCGAGCACGCTCGAGGCCAGCATTCCCAAGTCCCGCAGCCTCAATCGCCTGTTCCGCGTGCTCGAGGAACAGGGCGTGGAAGTCGTTTCGATGCGCAACAAGGCCAACCGGCTCGAAGAACTGTTCATGCGCCTGGTCGGTCTCGCCGAGGACGCGGCATGAGCGTGGAGGTTTCGGCGAGCACCTACTGGACCGGCTACAAGACCATCCTGATCAAGGAAGTCACGCGCATCGTGCGCATCTGGCCGCAGACCCTGATTCCACCGGTGATCACGATGTCGCTTTACTTCGTCATCTTCGGTTCGATCATCGGCCGGCGGGTCGGCGAGATGGGCGGCATCGACTACATGGAGTTCATCGTGCCGGGCCTGATCATGCTGTCGGTGATCACCAACAGCTACGGCAACATCACCAGCTCGTTCTTCGGCGCGAAGTTCGGCAAGCATATCGAGGAGCTGCTGATCAGCCCGCTGCCGCCGTGGATCATCCTCGCCGGCTACGTCTCGGGCGCGCTGTTCCGCGCCCTGACCGTCGGCTTCCTGGTTTGGCTGGTGGCGGGATTCTTTTCCGGCTTTTTCATGCACAACGTCCTGGTCACGCTGTCGATCCTGTTGCTGACGGCGATCGTGTTCGCGCTCGGCGGCTTCATCAACGCCGTCTACGCGCAGAAATTCGACGACATCGCCATCATCCCCACCTTTGTACTCCAGCCGATGACCTATCTCGGCGGGGTGTTCTTCTCCGTCGGCCTGCTGCCGGGTGTCTGGGAACACCTCGCGCTGGGCAATCCGATTCTCTACATGGTCAACGCGCTGCGCTACGGCATGCTGGGGATCACCGACGTCTCACTCGGGCTGGCCTATCTCATGATCCTGATTTTCGGCGCAATTCTCTTGAGTTTTTCCCTTTTCCTCCTGCATCGGGGCGTGGGTCTTCGCACCTGACGCGCACGGTGCTCATTCGAAGATGGCGATTTGACACGCCGGACTGACTTCGCATAGTCTCCAGCAGACCGGATGGTGAGTCCGTCTGTCTCTACCAGCTGTGACAACCCTCTAACGAGGGTCGAAATTTCCGGATACATCGCATCGCCGTGGCGGCTCCGCCGCGCTGGTGCAGTGGGAAATGGCAGCCGGTGGTGGCGGATTGACCTGCCAGCCACACAAGCTAACGAACAAACCACGTGCCTTGGGAGGGTTCATGGAATCGGCTAGAAATCGAATACTTTTACCAACACTGCTCTGTCTGAGCTGGATGTTGTTGGCCGCGACAGCCGTTGCGTCCGACAGCGTCGAGTTCGTGCAGCCCGATCTCGAAGACCGGCTGCAGGCAGGCGAGCAGATCGATCTCCTCGTTCAGTTCGAGGTTCCGGACCTGAGTCCGGCCTACGACATGAGCTGGGAAGAACGCGGCCACTGGGTTCACAAGCAGCTCAGCAACGCGGTCAAAGAGACCCAGTCCGAAGCGCGCAGTCGCCTGGAAAAGCGGGGTGCCGAAGTGCAGTCCCTGAAGCTGGGCAACATGATGATCGTCGAGCAGTCGGACTACCAGACGTTCGACGCCGTACGATCGTCGGCGGGTGTCAAGCGCATCTACGAGAAGCCGGAATTCGAGCTTCTCGACTCGGAGGATGAGGACAGCACCCTGGGCGGCGGCCCGACGGCAAACCTCGACCAGATCAAGGCGACCGACGTCTGGGACCAGCTCGGCTTCCGGGGCCAGGACATCGTCGTCGGTCTCAACGACTCCTCCCCGCGCTACACCCACGACCTGCTGGTTGACGGCTACCGCGGCAACGACGGCGGCGGCAGCTTCAGTCACGACTACAACTGGTTCGACCCCAACACGGGCGCCAGCGAACCGTTCGCCGAGTTCCACGGCACGCTGGTCGTCAGCATCATGGCCGGCGATTCCGGCGGCGCACAGACCGGTGTGGCCCCGGACGCCAAGTGGATGGCCTGCGGCGGTTGCGCCGGAGGCTCCTGCGGCGGCGTCTACGAGTGCCTCGACTGGATGATCGCCCCGACCGACCTCGACGGCGAAAATGCGGACCCGGATCAGCGCCCGCACGTGGTCAACAACTCCTGGGGCAGCTGCGAACAAAGTTACGACAGCACCCTCGATCCCGTCTGGGATTCCATGTACGCCGCCGGCGTGATGCCGTTCTTCTCCAACGGCAACTCCAGCAACTGCGGCTATGCCTCGCCGCCGGGGCTGGACACCGTCGGCAACCCGGCCCGCTCGGGACGCGTGATGGGCATCGGCTCGACCACGCAGACCGGCGGCGATTACGCCACCCATTCCAACTGGGGCCCGACCGACAACGACAACCCGGGCCTGCCCGACTCCTTCGATGACTTCGGTTACCCCGACCTCAAGCCCAACGTGTCCGCGCCGGGCGAGGGCATTCCGGGTGCCGATAGCGGCAGCGACTCCGGTACGACCTCGTCGACCGGTACTTCGTTCGCCTCGCCACACGCCACGGGCGCCGCGGCAGTCATGCTCAGTGCCGCGCCCTGCCTGATCGGCGACCACCAGGCCATCGGCTCGATCATGATGGAAACGGCGGTTCCGGTCGACTACGACGGCGGCGGTGCCGGTGACCCGGACGTCGAACCCGGCGTCAATCACCCGAACTACGCCGCTGGCTGGGGCGAAATCGACCTGCTCGCCGCCACCCAGATGGCGATCGAGCAGTGCGGCCCGCGCGGCACGCTCTCCGGCACGGTGACCGACAGCGGCACGTCCGTTCCGGTCGTCGGCGCGCTCGTCTCCACCGAGGATCCCGACGGGAACACCATCGAGGCGACCACCGACGAAAACGGCTTCTACAGCATGAGCCTGCCCGAGACGGAGTCCGGCGAGACCTACGACATCGAGTTCTCGCGCAACGGCTACGAGTCGACCCTGATCACCGACCTCACCATCGCCGAAGACGAAGAAGTCACACTCGACGTCGATCTCGATCCGGCGCCCGGCGAAACGGTCAGCGGCAATGTCGACGACGCCAACTTCACCGGTGACGGTGTTGAAGGTGCCGAGCTGCTGTTCACCGACGGTGAGGGCTTCAGCTACGGCCCGGCCACGACCGACGCCAACGGCGACTACAGCCAGGATCTGCCGGCCGGTGAAACGTATGACGTGACGATCTCGGCCGACGGCTACGAAACGCTCGACGACAGCATCGGCGAAGTGACCGGCCCGATCACGGCCGACTTCACGCTCGACGCCGGCGTGATCGAACTGCCGGCCACGGCCGCGCTGACGGTTGACCGTGGCGATACCGGATCGACCACCGTCACGATCGACAACACCGGTACGGCCGATGCCGAGATTGATCTCGCTTTCGGTGGTTCCGGCGCCCTGTTCTCCGAGGACTTCGAGGGCAGCTTCCCGCCCGACGGCTGGGATGTCGTCAACGACGGCGATTGCCCCTGGGAAACCACGGATGACTTCCCTATGCCCGGTTGGACCGGTGATTTCCGCGCCGCGGCCGCCGACAGCGATGACTGCGGAAGCGGCTCGACCTCCGATACGTCCCTGGTGACCCCGTCGTTCAGCCTGGACGGCGCTTCCTCGGCCGCGGTTGACTTCGACCTGGCCATTCGCGCGCTCACCGACACTGTCGTGACGCTCGACATCAGCGTTGACGGTGGCAGCTGGCAGAACGTCGACACCTGGGCCGACGAAGATGTCGCCTACCCGAACGATCCCGTGGAAGCCCAGAGCTTCGATCTGTCTGCCTGGGCGGGCGAAGACGATGTCCGCCTGCGCTGGCGCTATCAGGCCGGCTGGGACTACTGGGTCGTGGTCGACAACGTCGAAGTGACCTCCGACAACGCCGGAGCGCCCTGGGCCAGTGTCGACCCTGAAACGGTCACCGTTCCCGAAGGTGGGTCGGTCGATGTCGACCTGAACGTGGACGCCACCATGCTGGATGTCGGAACCTACAACATCCCGCTGATGGTCACCGACGGCAGTGCCTACGACGTGACCCCGACCGACTTCGAAGTCACCGTCGACCCCGTGCCGGAAATCATCCTGCCCGAGCTGGTCGAGATGACGGTCGAATACCCGACCACCGGTACCCAAACCATCGATGTCGAGAACATCGGCGGCCTGTCCGGCGACGTGGATCTCACCTTCGAGCCCGAACCGTTCACCGAGGACTTCGAAGGCGGCGACTTCCCGCCGGAAGGCTGGACGGTTGTCGATGACAGCTCCCCGGCCTGCCCGTGGGCGACGACCGACGACTACCCGATGCCGGACAACTTCCCGGGCCTGGCCCCCGACAGCACGCGCGGCGCGGCCATCGATACCGATAGCTGCGGCAGCGGCGTTTCGGTGGACAGCTCGCTGATCAGTCCCGTCCTCAACCTGGGCTCGCCTTCCGCGGCCACGCTGGAGTTCTACTTCAGTCAGAACGACTTCGAAGGCGCCACCACGACCGTGGAAGCAACCACGGACGGCGGTGACACCTGGGAAACCCTCGAGACCTTCACCGGCCCCACCAATACCGATGAGGCGGCACTCGAGACGGTCGACCTGGCCCCGGTAGCCGGTAATTCGGAAGTTCAGATCCGCTTCCGCCATACATCCGGCTGGGACTGGTACGTTTATGTCGATGACATCTCGATCGAGCTGCCTCCGGTCGACTGGGCCGTGGCCAATCCGGCAGCCGTGACGGTTCCGGCCGAGGACACCGCGCAGACCGACATCGAGGTCGACACCTCTCTGCTCGACGGCCCGGGCGTCTACGAAGCCACCATGTTCGGTTCGGTGGATTCGCCGATCGCCATTGCCCCGACGGAGCTGATCGTCACGGTCGAGCCCGGCGAAGACCTCGCCGGCATCAACGGTACGGTCGAGAGCCTGGGCTATTGCGGTAATGATCCGTTCGACGCCGCCGGTGCAGAAATCACCATCGAAGGCCAGACCGACACCTACACCGCGACGGCCGACGAGAACGGTTTCTACGAGATCTACATCCCGAGCGATGAGACGCCGGTCGACATTACTGCAAGCGCCCCGGATCACCTCGATTCGACGCAAAGTGATGTCGCGCTGACGCCGGCCGACGAAATCACGGTCGACTTCAGCCTGGATCTCGACGAGCCCTGCGTGGACACGGATCCCGATTCCTTCTCCTCGGAGATGGATCCGGGCAACACCGACACGCAGACGCTGACCATCGGCAACGCCGACGGTGCCGGCCAGCTTGACTGGGACCTGACAACCGCCCAACCGACCGTTCTCAACGGCGACCACAGCGGAACGGCAGGACCCGGCGTGGCCAACGGCACGCACGGCGCGGCCGCCAGCGACATGCTGTCTCTGGTCGGTGATGAGTTGCCGACGGCGACCACCGTGGCTCCCGCGGGTGCGTTCGACTGCGAAGGCGCTCCCGGGCTGATCATCCCGGATGATGGCAGCATCGAGAACGGCTACTCCGGCAACCCGGACACCGTCAGCGAAGCGACCATCGTCGAAGGCTTCGCGCCGGAAGGCGTGCTCGGCACGGTCTGTGTCTCCTTCGTCAGCCTCGGTCCCACCGAGCACGACTACGAGCTGGTTGTGTTCGACGACGACGGCCCCGACGGTGCCCCGGGAACCGAGCTTGCAGCGGTTTCCGCGACAGCCACCGGCATTCCGAACGACGGCGTTCCGCCCGAACCGGCGTGGTATGCGGTCGATCTCACCTCCGAGAACATCGAGGTGGAATCCGGCAACATCTACATCGGCGTGCGCATGCCGGCCAGTGAGATCTTCCTGGCCTCCGACGAAGACGGCCCGGGCGGCCTGCAGGCCGGCTTCTTCCGCACCGATGGCGGAGACTGGGGCGAACTCGGCACAGCCGATCTGTTCCCGGACTACTCGGCCATGTTCGTGCGGCCGCAGTTCCAGGATCCGACGGGCTGCTCCTCGCCGAGCGACGTCGACTGGCTGAGCTTCTCGTCCGAAAGCGGCAGCGTCGCCGCCGGCGGGTCTGAAGACGTGGACGTGGTGATCGACAGCTCCGGTCTCGTTCCGGGTGAGTACGAAGCCAATATCTGCGTCAACAGCAACGATCCGGAACTGCCGGTCACTGCTGTGCCGGTCAGCCTGACGGTTACCGCACCGCCGAGCTTCGCCACGATTTCGGGCAACGTCAGCAGCCTGGGCTATTGCGACAGCGATCCGTTCCCGGCCGAAGGCGCCGAGATCGACGTGACCGGCCAGTCCGGTACGACGTTCACGACGACCGCCGACGCCAACGGCGACTACGAAATCGCGTTCGACTCCGACGACGCTCCGGTTGACATCACGGCGAGTGCGCCGGAACACGTCAGCGAAACGGAAGCCGACGTCGACCTCAGCGAAGGCGGTTCCGTGACCGTGGACTTCGAAATGCAAGCCGAATGGGGCTGCACGACGATCTTTGATGACGAGTTCGTCGCCCAGCTCGAAGCCGACGGTTCCGAGACGCAGACGATGACCATGGTCAACGACGGTCTCGGTGAGTCCTCGTTCACGATCACGACCGAGAACACCACGCCGGCGGTCAATGTCGACCTGATGCGTGTCGGTCACCCGGGCGTGGATCGTGACGGAGACGACTCCACTCGCGCCGGCTCGATCTCCGCGTTCGACGGCGAGGTGCGTTCGGTAAGCGTCCAGCCTCGCGGCACCGACCTGAACGTGGGTGTGCTGTCGCCGGACGACGAAGTTGGTGGGTTCCCGCCGACCAACCTGGTCGACGCGCTCGACTCCTTCCCGGACGTAACGGCGGAGTTCTACACCGGCACGCTGGCCGACATCACGGTTGATGACCTGGAGTCCTACGACGTTGTCGTGACGACCAACAACAACCAGTGGGCCGAAGCCGGTGCCGACGTTGCCGTCGGGGATGCGCTGGCCGACTACGTCGACGGCGGTGGAAGCATCGTATTCTTCAACTTCCCGTTCGACCATGCCGGTTGGCAGTTGGCCGGACGGTATATCGACGAAGAGTACGGTCCCTTCAACATGGCCGACGCCGATGCGACGGGTTCCGTGACGATGGACATCCTAGAGACGGATCACCCGATCTTCGAAGGTGTATCAAGCCTCGAGTCGGACACCATCCGCATCAACGTCACCCCGCAGGGCGATGCTGAATTGCTCGCCGAATGGAGTGATGGTGAAGCGCTCATCGCCGCCAACGACTATGCCGTTGCCTTCAACGCGCTCTACAGCGCAGAAGGTGCCGACGCCTGGACCGGTGATCTGGACCTCATGGCCTACAACGCCGTGAAGTACGTCGCCGGCGGGTCCGGCCCGGTCGACTGGCTGAGCTTCTCGCCCGAAACCGGTACGGTTTCTGCCGAGGGTGATTCCGAAGTGGATGTCATTTTCGACGCCACCGGACTGGCTGAAGGCACCTACACGGCCGAAGTCGTGGTGGAACTGGACGAGGGCAACGATGAAACCGTTACCCGCACCGTCCCGGCCACCCTGATTGTCGGCGAAGCTGGCGGTGTCATCTTCCAGGACCGCTTCGAAGAACAGTAAGAACAAGAAACGACAACAACACGAACATGGGGTGCCACCGGCACCCCCGTCCAAACGGGCCGGCGGACTTCCGCCGGCCCTTTTTTATGTTTCATCGCGCAATTCCGGGGCGCATTTCTGGCTGAGTAGCCGTAGTTTTTCCAGATCCAAGTGATTCTGGAGAGATCGATGCTTGACCGAAAAACGCTGGAACGACTGGGTGCCTGGGAGGGCCATCGGCTCAAGGACGTGATCTGGCCCGAGGGTGAGACGGGCACCGTTGAGCTGCACCTGGAGCCTACGCGCAAGGTCATGATCTGCTCCGGCTGCGGCCAGCTGATGCCGGCAGGTCCATGAGACGGTCATTCGTCGCGTCCGGGATCTGCCTCTTTTCGAGTATCGAGTCGGGTGGTCCCTCGTCGCAGGGTCTGGTGCGATCACTGCGGCGGGCCACGGCTGGAGCAGCTCAGCCAGCTGAGCTGATATCAGCGCGTCACCGACCGCCCGGCCGATGCCTGTGGCCGGTTGCTGGAAGGGATGACGATCCAGGGCTTGGACTGGCACACGGTGAAGGGCATCGATGTGAGCCGCTCAATGCGGCTGTGCCCGAGCCGGACTGGTCAGCGATCCGCGCCATCTGGCCATGGACGAGTTCGCGCTCCACAAGGGACATCGCTACGCCACGGTGGTCGTCGAGCCGACCCAGCGCCAGGTGTTGTGGGTTGGTCTTGGCCGCTCCCGCGAGACCGCGCAGGCCCGAAAGTTCGTCAAATCCGCCCGCTGGCTGCTGCTGCGCGAACGGAAAGGGCTCAACCCGGCTCAGAAGGTCCGGCTTGGCGAGCTGCTCGAGGCCAATCAGGCCTTGCTGACGGTCTACCTATTGCGCGTCGAGCTCAAGCGGGTGTGGTACTTCCGCCGCGAGGGCTGGGCTCTCAAGGCATGGAAGAACTGGTTCGATCACGCCATGAGCAAAGCGGTATCGATGCGCTGCAGCGCTTCGCCCACCGTGACCAGGAATACTTCTTTCCCAAGATCCGGGCTGCCGGAGCTCGCGCCGGCACTGAACCTGGCCGTCAACCTGCGGGGCGAACTCGGCCGCCGGTGCGAGTTGCGTGCGCCGGGATCGAACTTGCATGAGCGCTGGCGCCTGTCTGCACTGACCGGCCGAGAACAACGTGCTGGCGGAACGGAATGAATGGGAGCTGGACGACCGCACGCGCAACGACGATGCGGTCGACAGACGGAGCGTGTCGCTGCGTTGGCAAGCGTCCTCGCCCGTGCCGGCAGCGGTTGGGCTTCAGCTCGAGAGAAGTGAGCGCGCCCGGATGCCGAAAAGCAGCAGGAACAAGATCAGGCCAGTCATTCCCGTTGGTGACAGTCCCGGAACCGACCGGGGTTCGCCGGGCCCGGGCTCGCCGCCGGGCCCGTACATCGAAAGCGCTTTGTCGAGCGCTTCAAGGCCCGCGGCACTGCCGATGATGCGTCCTGGAAGGTCGTCGTACGAGGGGTGGATGCCCCCGTAGACCCGCGACAGGCCGGCCTCGTCGGCCGCATCATAGTAGGTCGCCCACTGCAGTTCGACGGGTTCGCTCGGACCGTGCTCGAAGTCGAGTTTGAACGCCTCGCCCGGCCCGACCCGATAGCGGGCCAGTCCTCCGGGAAAGTAGGCCGAGCCGGTCAGGCCCGCCAGCACTTCCGCAGCGGCGCGGCTGAAAGTGCTGTGGCCGGAAATATAGCCCGGGAACGGCGGCGTGACGAAGTGGCGGGCCTGGTACGGCAGCCACTCGACGGCCAGAATCCAGCCCACGCCCCCGATCTCGCTGTCGGGATCGTCAGGATGTCCGCGCCAGCCGCGCAAAGCGAGCTCCCCGACGTGCTCGGCGAGGTGGGCATGGCGCTCCCCGGGCGAACTGGACGCCTCGGTGATGACCTCCACGAGTCCGTCTTGCAGCGGCAGCCCGTCGGGGTGGTAGCCGGGGGCAGACGAATCGCTCGACTGGCCCTGTTCTGCCATGGCGCGAATCAGCGTGATCGGCCGCGAACTGTTGTAGGCATACTTGACCTCCCACGCGGCAATGGCCGCGTCGTGCAGCGCGCCATTGAGGGCCAGGTAGAGCCGCGTATCCCATTCCAGCTGGCTCAGTTCGGGTCCGGTACCGCCGAGGCGGCGGCTGTCGAGGCCGTCGCTGACGCTGTTGGCGATTTCGTTCCAGTGCCCGGGCGGTGTCGAGGAATTCGGGCCGTCCGCCCAGAACTCGGCGAGTACACGCGACCAGTCGCCGCGCAGTACGATGTTGTCGGCATAGGGCTCGTCGGTGGCCGGATTGCGTTCGTGCCCGTCGCCGTCGTTGGCGCCGAGGGAATTGTCGCCCATGACCGCCGGCGAGATGTTCATGGTGACGCCGTCGCCTGGATCCAGGGTGGCGCTGAAGGCAATCAGCTGCAGGACGTGTTCGCGCAGCGTCTGCTCCTCGACGCCGCCAAGTCTCGGCTGGGGGCCGGGATCGAGGTAGAGATCCCCCGGCGCGGGGCGCTCGAGCGCAAATGGTTCGACCTCGTGCCAGTGCGGCGTCAGAAAGGTCTGGGGGGCTGGCGCTTCGGGCGGCACCAGGGGTTGCCAGGCGTTGATGTCGGACACACCGCCGCTGCCGGGCAGCCAGACCAGCATCGGAATGTTGACGGGGTTGTAGCCCGTGGCGTCCGCGTAGTTGCTTCCCTCGTTGGCGCCGTCGCCAGTGCCGTTTTCGATGTAGGCGGCCCCGACGCGATTGCCCAGGGCCGCCGGTGAGTCGCCGGACGTGTCGGTGTCGCCAGGATCGAGCCCCAGGCTCGCCATCACCAGGTCGAACAGGGCCTGACTCTCCTCGTGACCGGGCGAGGATTCGAATCGATAGCTGAGCAGGCGATAGGCGGCGTAGCTTTGCGCGGTCCGGCGGGCGTCGGTCAGGTTGTCGAATTTCGGGGCCGATTCCTCGTGCAGCAGGGCCTCTTCGCTGGCGCTGAATGCCGCCCAGGCGTCCCAGAGCGCCCCGGACAGGTGATAGAGATTGCGCGCGTGAACGCTCGGTCGCGGCGAGTCGTGCCGAATGGCGTGGAGAATCGCTTCGTTCCAGAGTCGCGCGACGGAGTGTTCGGCAGGATCGACCGGCAGCTCGCCGGCCGGGATGGGTGCCGGACGAGACGGCGGCAGCGTGACCGGTTCGGAAGATGCGGGGGCGGCAAGCCCGAACACGCCCCAGGCCAGCGCCAGCAGCGTCATGACAGAGCGCCGGTGTCGGCGCAGGTACCCCCCAACGGTCAGGTCAGTTACAGGACGATTCGAAGCGATTGGTGAAGATGACATTCTTTCCCTCTGGTGGTGTCGCCTGCGGATGCGCCAGGCGATGGTAGCGACAGCCGGAAAGCGAACCGAGGCTTTGCTCGGTGCCGTCCGGCCAGAAGATGGTCACGCCGGCGGCGGAGTGTTCACCCAGGCCGAAGTGGAGGATGCGGTCATGGCTGGCGCCGCGTGACTCCCCGGCACGCAGCTCCCGGATCTGCTCGCCATCGGGCGTCGTCACGCGAATGCGCGCGCCGATGGCGTCCCGGTTGACGGGCCCGCCGCCGGTCAGTTCGAAGGCGATCCAGTTGCCCGTGTCCGCCGTGACGTTGCGGTAGATGCGATACCCGGGGTCCTGGTTCCAGTGGTGCAGCACCAGGTCGAGCTTGCCGTCGCGGTCGAAATCCGCATAGGCGGCGGCCTGGGTGGCAATGTCGGTCCCCAGGCCGCTTCCGGCGGTCACATTGCTGAAGCTGCCGTCGCCCTGGTTGCGGTAGACCTGGTCGACCAGCTCGGTCGGGGCGAAGCTCTCGGGCCCAACGGCCAGGTAGGCGTCTTCCCAGCCGTCGTTGTCGAAGTCGGCGAAGATCGTGCCCCAACCGACCGAGTCGTGATTGAGGGGCGTGTCCACGACCTCCTCGAACTCGAGCGGATCGGCGCTGACGCCCAGCATCAGGTGCTGCTCGTCGATGCTCGAGAAGAACAGGTCCCATAGCCCGTCGCGATTGACGTCGCCGATGGCGATACCCATGCCGTAGGCCTTGATGTCGGTACCCGACGATTCCGAAACGTCGGTAAAGCACCAGCTGCCGCAGCCGGCGCCGTCGTTGCGCCAAAGATGGTTGCCCGCGCGCTTGTCGTTGACGACGTAGATGTCCGGCCGCCCGCTGCCGTTGAGATCGGAAATGGCCACCGCCAATGCCGGCTTGCGCAGGGCGTCGTCGTCGAGCTGCTCGGCCGCGTTGGTCCAGCTGCCGTCACCGTTGTTGAGCATGATGCGGTCGAAAGTGTCCGGGTCGTCGCTCGGCGCCGCTCCGGTGAAGACCGCGATGTAGAGGTCGAGATGGCCGTTGCCCGTCAGGTCCGCCCACGCCAGCCCGTCGGTGCGCGTGCTGGTGCAGCAGGGCGGGTCGTGATCGAGCGCTTCGGGCGTGACGTCCTCGAAGCCCTCGCCCTGCAGATTCCGGAAGAGATGGTTGTCGGCCCAGCGACAGCCGACGTAGAGGTCGGGCCAGCCGTCGTTGTCGAAGTCGGCCGCGGCCGCCACCGAGCAGTTCTCGCCGACCAGATCGGCGTTGATTTCCGCGTCGTCGGAAAAGCTGCCGTCGCCGTCGTTGAAATACAGCCTGTTCTCGTGGCCCGTGCCCCCGGTGACGAAAATGTCCGGGTAGCCATTGCCGTCAAAATCGGCCACCGCGATGCCCCCGGCCGGAAGCTGGTCGGTGTGGCCCGGCGTGAAGCCGGCTTCCCCCGAGATGTCCTCGAACGTCAGCGCCGCCAGGGGCGAGCACAGGAGAATTGCCGAGAGGCCGACCAGGTCGCGAACTACGGAAATATTCATAGAGCGGTCCAGAGTGACGCACCACCAGTACGTGCACGCCAATCCTATCGCAGCATGCCCCCCGCGACCAAGCGTCCGGCTCAGAGCTTGATGCCGCCGCCGGGCCCCATTCCGCCGCCGGCCGGCCCACCCTGGCCGCCCATGCCGCCGAACTGCCCGCCGCCTTCCTGGCCGGGCACCATGATCGACGACTGGTGTTCGCGCTGCAGGCGCTTGAGCTCCTCGACGGTTTCCTCGACCGCCTTCTCGGCGCGCTCCGGGAATTGGCTGACCGCGTCCGACAGTGAATCGACCTCCAGCTCGAAGGTGATCGGCAGTGCCCCGGCCGGGCTCATGACCTGCGTCTGACCGATATAGCGCACGGTGCGCGAGGCGTCGTCGTCGCCGTCGGCGGTGACCGGGGTGAGGCGCTGGATGGTGCCCACCCGCCGGTCGCTGAAGGTCTCCTCGCGGTAGAGCGCGTCGGCGTCCATGCTCAGCTGCTCGCGCATGCTCTCGTCGTTCATGTCTGGCTCCTGGTTTGCATTGCAAAAAACCCTGATCTTCGATGGTTGGGGCGCGCCCGGGCGGATTCAAAGCCACCACGTTGCGATCACGCGCACAAGGCTCTAATGTAGCGATGATGAAACGCGCGATTCCGTTCGAATCAACCGGCGCCGCCCGCTGGATCGCGATCCTGGGCGCGATCCTGCTTGTCGCCTCGTTCCTGCCGCATACACTCGCGCAGGACGAAGGCGAGACGCGAACGGTCCACCTGCTCGACATCGACGGTGCCATCGGACCGGCCACGCGCGATTACGTGATCCGCGGGATCGAGGCCGCGGAAGCCGACGGTGCTGCCCTGGTGGTGCTGCGCATGGATACGCCGGGCGGGCTGGACGCCTCGATGCGCGACATGATCAAGAAGATGCTCAACGCCCGGGTGCCGGTCGCCACCTGGGTGGGCCCGCCCGGTGCCCGTGCCGCCAGCGCCGGGACCTACATGCTCTACGCCAGCCATATCGCCGCGATGGCGCCCTCGACCAATCTCGGGGCCGCCACGCCGGTCCAGATCGGCGGCGGTGGCGGCGGCGACGATGAGCCCGCCTCGCCGATGGAACGCGCCCGGGAGGCGCTGGACGAAGATGACGGCGGTGAAAAGGATGAGGACGAAGA
This sequence comes from uncultured Wenzhouxiangella sp., assembly GCA_964606365.1. GTDB lineage: Bacteria > Pseudomonadota > Gammaproteobacteria > Xanthomonadales > Wenzhouxiangellaceae > Wenzhouxiangella. The sequence continues at coordinate 14,316 of CAZSGS010000017.1, forward strand.
ATCCGCCGCGCCCGGGGACGAAGCCGCCGCCGAGCGCGAGCCGGCGGGCTCTCCCGACGCCGGGGGCGGCGACGCCATGACGCGCAAGGCGGTCGAGGACGCGGTGGCCTACATCCGCGGCCTGGCCGAACGCCACGGGCGCAACGCCGACTGGGCCGAGCGCGCCGTGCGCGAGGCGGTCAGCCTGACCGCCAGCGAAGCCGAGGAGATGAACGTCGTCGACCTCGTCAGCGACGACATAGCGTCCCTGCTCGAGGCCATCGACGGCCGCGAGGTGCGCATGGCCTCCGGCACGCAAACGCTGGCGACCGCCGGCGCCCGCATCGTCGAGCAGGCGCCCGACTGGCGCAACCGCTTTCTGAGCGTACTGACCAACCCGACCCTGGCCTACATCCTGCTGATGGTCGGCATCTACGGCCTGATTCTCGAGGGCTACAACCCCGGCGCCCTGGTACCCGGCGTGATCGGCGGCATCTGTCTTCTGCTCGCGCTCTACGCTTTCCAGATCCTGCCGGTCAACTACGTCGGGCTGTTGCTGATGCTGCTCGGCTTCGCCCTGATCGTCGTCGAGCTGTTCGTGCCCTCGCTGGGCATTCTCGGCATCGGCGGGGTGGCCGCCGTGGTCGTCGGCTCGATCATCCTGATGGACAGCGACGTGCCCGGCATGGGTATCAATACCGGCCTGATCGCCGCCATGGGCCTGGCTTCGGCGCTCGTCTTCCTGGCCATCGTCTACCTGGCGGCCAAGTCCTACCGGCGGCCCCAGGTGGCCGGCCGCGAAGGACTCGCCGGGCGTCACGCCGAGGCCATCAGCGACTTCCCGGACGGCGAGGGTCGCGTGCACGTGGAAGGCGAGGACTGGAGCGCGGCCAGCGACGGGCCCGTCCGGCGCGGCCAGACGGTCGAGATCGTCGCCGTCGACGGCCTGGTTCTGAAGGTACGACCCATCGAAACTTCCGAAGGAGCGACGTCATGAGTCTGGACTACATTTCCTTTCTGGGCACCGGCCTGGTGCTGCTTGTCCTGCTGGTGGCCAACACCATCAAGATCCTGCGCGAGTACGAGCGCGGGGTGATCTTCACCCTCGGCCGCTTCTACATGGTCAAGGGTCCGGGCCTGATCATCGTCATTCCCGTCATCCAGCAGATGGTGCGCGTGGATCTGCGCACCGTCGTCATGGACGTGCCGACCCAGGACGTGATTTCGCAGGACAACGTCTCGGTCAAGGTCAATGCCGTGGTCTATTACCGCGTGATCGACCCGGAGAAGGCCGTCATCAACGTCGAGCGCTTCATGGACGCGACCAGCCAGCTGGCCCAGACCACGCTGCGATC
>CAZSGS010000018.1:0-15610 GCA_964606365.1 uncultured Wenzhouxiangella sp.
GGCGCGACAACATGATCGCGGCCCTGAAGCGGCTCGGCCAGGTCCACGGCCGCGCCCAGCTGCCCGAGTCGGTGGAAGCTTTCGGCATCCGCGGGCGGGTCGGGCAGGGTTTCAAGCGACTGTTCATGAGCCATCCGCCGCTGGAGGAGCGCATTCGGGCGCTTTCAGAAGGCGCGCGCTGATCGGCCGTGCGGCCCGGCAGTCTGGGGCCTGGAGTCAGGGGTCCGGACCCCGGACTCCTCCTTACGCCGATGCCTCTTCCCGCACGAACTCTCCCTGCACGAGAATGATGCCGAACTGCCACAAAGTGGCCAGGTCACCGGTGTTCTCGACCTTGGGCGCGATGATTCGGGTGTCGTGCTCGCGGGCATGACTGACCAGGGTGGAGAGCTTCTGGCGCAGGGTGTCGTTGCCGCTCAGATCCTGGATCATCTCCGGAGCGAGGCGGACGAAATCGAGATCGAGGTGGCGCAGCAGGCTTTCGGCCGGTGCTTCCGGGCCGACGTCGCACAGGGCGAAGCGGCATCCGCTTTCCCGGAAACGCTCGATGAAGGACTGGACCGGTCGCAGCTTCTCGCGGACTTCGGGCTCCCTGAAGCCGAGGATCATTCGCTTGGGGTTGAGTGCCGGGTCGCCGAAGCGCTTGAACAGGTCGAGCGCCGCCTGTTCGTCGCTGAGGGTATCGAGGCTGAGCGGAACCAGCCATTGACCATTGTCGTCGCTACGCTCACCGGCCAGAGCCTGGAGGCGGTCCATCATGTCGGTATCGAGCTTCGGCGCCAGGCCGACGCGCGAAGCGATATGCAGGTAGACCGACGGCAGGACGACCTCATCGCTGTCTTCGGGGCGTAGACGGGTTTCGACCTCGCTGATCAGGAACTCATCGTCTTCCATGCTGGTGATGGGAGAGGTGACCAGGCCGAACTCGTCGTGGTCGAGCGCGTGGCGCAGACGCTCGGCCCAGGCGGTATCGTCTTCATCGCCCTCGGCCGACACGCGGGGACGATAGCGCACGAACCCGTTGCCGCCGGCGCGGAGCGCTTCTGCCAGCGCCGATTCCGCCTGTTCGATCAGTCCCTCGGGGTACGGCAGCTCGCTGCCGGCGACGGCCAGGCCGACGCTGGCCGAAACGGCGAGGCTGTTTTCGCGTACGTCGATGATTCGTCCCGAACAGTTCTCGACGATATCGCTGGCGAGTTTCTCCGCTTCGGCCCGGCTCGAGCTGTCGGCGATCAGTGCGAACGCGTGGTCGCGCAAGCGGGCCATGGTGTAGTGCTCGCCGACGATCTCGCGAAACAGCTCGGCCGTGCCCCGGACCAGGTCGTCGGTGGCGCCGACACCGACCTTGTCGAGCAGGTCGTCGTGGTTGTCGAGCGACAGGACCAGCACCGACAACCCGGCGGAATCGGCGCGGCCGTCGACGGTCTGGTCGAGCAGGTCGATAAAGGCCGGCGCGTTGAGCATACCGGTGAGCAGGTCGGAGGTCTTGAGCTTTCGCAACTCCTCCTCGAGCTCCGGGTCGGCCTGCGATATCTTCTCTCGCACCAGCATCTGGGCGCAGTATTCGCCGCCATAGCGTGCCGGCGAGAAATCGACCGACGCGGTAAACGCCGACCCGTCCTGGCGATGGGCGTTGAGCTGCAGTTCGTTGTCGGGCAGATCGTCGCGGGCGATCGCCCTGAGCACCTGCTTGAGGTCGGGCACTTCGTCGCTGGGCGCGAGCAGATCGAGCATCGAAAGACCCTCCAGTTCCTCGAAGGTCTCGAACCCGAACAGCTCGAGGTAGGCCCGGTTGGCGTAGATGTGAAGGCCTTCGTGAATATAGGCAATGGCCTCGCTCGAACTGTCGAGCAGGAGCGTGTAGCGGTCCTCGATGTCGGCCAGGCTGCGCAGCGCCTGCTCGGCATCCTTGCGCGCCCGCAGGGACTCGACCTGGCTGAGCGTCAGCCGCTTGAGCTGCCGCATCCCCGCCTGGTTGACAAAGCCCTCGACACCCACGGCGGCAACGGCCAGCGCGGCGTCGTTGTCTTCTTCGTCGATCATGGCAACGACCGGCACGTATCGATCCTGCTCCCGTGCGGCCCGCACGCTGGACTCGAACAGCTGCAGGTCGGCGGAGTCGACGTTGATCATCACCATGTCCACCTGATCGGATTCAAACGTGCGCGAGACGGCATTGCCGGTATCTGCGAACAGGGTGCGCACCCCGGCGTCGTCGCCGAGCATCTGCTGCAGCTGTCGCGGCGCGGACGGGTCGTCGGTAACGGTCAGAATGCGGATTTCTGTCGGCTGGTTGGCCATCGAGGCATGCCTGTGTCGAGTGTCGTCTGGAATCTTATCGCTGCTGGGCGATTGATTAAAGTACTGGCAGCTTGTAAGGCTCGCCGGCTACTTCGCGAACGAGCCTGGGTACAAGATAACCCGATAACTCGCGCCGTAGCGTCTCGATCATCGCCACGGCCCTGTCCCGATCGGTTTCGAACCGCTGTGCGCCGGATACGGGATCGAGCAGATGCAGGTAGTAGGGCAGTGCGCCGGCGTCGAATGACCGCCGCATCAGTTCGCTCAGGGCGGTCGCCGAATCATTGATGCCGGCGAGCAGTACCGCCTGGTTGAGCAGGTGGGCGCCCGAGCGCCGCAGCCGCGCAAGCGCGTGGGTGACGTCGGCATTGAACTCGTTGGCGTGATTGGCGTGAATGACGACCACGGCCGGCCACGGGAGTGCATCGAGCCAGTCGACGAGGTCGTCGGTAACGCGGGCCGGAAGGATCACCGGCAGCCGCGTGTGGATGCGCAGGCGCTTGATGTGCTCGATTCCGGACAGGTAGTGGGTGAGTTCGCGCAGTCTTCGCGTCGACAGCATCAGCGGATCACCGCCGGAGAGGATGACCTCTTCGATGCTCCGGTCGGAGGCGATGTAGTCCACGGCGGCGCGCCACTGCCGGGCGCCGGCGTTCTCGCTGGCGTAGGGGAAGGCCTGCCGAAAACAGTAGCGGCAGTGCACCGCGCAGGCGCCGGTGGTCACGAGCAATACGCGGCCGCGGTACTTGTGCAAAACGCCGGGACCCGCTGCACTGGCGCGATCGCCTACGGGGTCGTCGCTGAATCCGGGGGCGGGCCGGGTTTCGCTGCGCTCGGGCAGTACCTGCAGCAACAGGGGGTCGCGGCGGTCGCCCGGGCGCATGCGTTCGACGAATGCCTGCGGCACGAGCATCGGAAAGCGGCTGGTCGCCGGCTCGTCGCCCGCTGGCAGGTCGAGGCGTTCGAGCAGCTGGCGCGGTTCCCGCAAGGCGGTTCGCAGCTGGTCGCGCCAGGCGCTTCGCTTGGGTGTAAACGCCGTTCGCGCTAAACTATGAGGATCCATTGATCAGCTTCGCTGCTATCCCGAGAAGTCATCGCCCCGACCGCCAGGCCGGGGCGACATTGTAATCCGGAGTCAACATGTCAACCTACAGTACCAACGAGTTCAAGTCGGGCCTGAAGATCATCCTCGACGGCGACCCGTACAACATCGTCGAAAATGAGTTCGTCAAGCCGGGCAAGGGCCAGGCCTTCAGCCGGGTCAAAGTGCGCAATCTGCTGACCGGGCGCGTCATCGAGCGGACGTTCAAGTCCGGCGAGTCAGTCGAAGGTGCCGACGTGTTCGAAAAGGAAGTGCAGTTCCTCTACAGCGACGGCGAGTTCTGGCACTTCATGGATCCCGACTCCTTCGAGCAGCTCGCCGCCGACGACAAGGTCGTGGGCGATTCGGCCCAGTGGCTGATCGAGGAGGCGATGTGTCAGGTCACGCTGTGGAACGGCTCGCCGATCCAGATCCTGCCGCCCAACTTCGTCGAACTCAAGATCGTCGAGACCGACCCTGGTCTGCGCGGCGATACGTCTGGCAGCGGCGGCAAGCCGGCCACGCTCGAGACCGGTGCGACGGTGCGCGTGCCGCTGTTCGTTCAGGAGGGTGAAGTGATCAAGGTCGACACTCGCAAGGGCGAGTACCTGTCGCGGGTGAAGGATTGAAGCCGGTGAGTGCCGGTCTTGAAATCCTGCTGCCGCGGTGGATCGTGCCGGTGCGGCCCGAAGGCACGGTGCTCGAGGATCATGGTGTCGTGATCGAAAACGGGCGGATTGTCGCCGTTGCGCCCGCACACGCACTGGCGGAGTCGCATCCGGATGCCCGCCTCGCGCGTCTGCCCGATCACGCGCTGATGCCGGGCCTGGTCAATATCCACACCCACAGCGCCATGGCGCTCATGCGCGGGCTGGCGGACGACCTGCCGCTGATGCGCTGGCTCGAGGACCACATCTGGCCGACCGAGCAGCGCTGGGTCGGCGCGGAGTTCGTCCGCGTGGGCACAGACCTGGCAATGGCCGAAATGCTCGCCGGCGGGACGACCTGCTTCAACGACAACTACTTCTTCCCCGACGTCACGGCGGCCGCCGCCGACCGGGCCGGCATGCGGGCGGTCGTCGGCATTCCGGTCATTTCCGTACCGACGGCGTGGGCCCAGACCGAGGACGAGTATTTTCGCCGCGGCCTGGAGATGCACCAGCAGCTGCTCGACTTTCCGCTGGTTTCCTCGGCGTTCGCGCCGCACGCGCCCTATACGGTTACCGATGCCGCTTTCCATCGCATCCGTTCGCTGGCCGAAGAAATGGACATCCCGGTCCATCTCCATCTGCTGGAGACGGCCGGGGAGATCGACGTCAGCCTGGAACAGTACGGCATGTCGCCGCTCGATCGGATGGATTCGCTCGGCCTGTTGACCGATCGCCTGCTCGCGGTCCACATGACCCAGCTCGACGACGCCGATATCGCGCGGCTGGCCCGAGCCGGCGTTCACGTGCTCCACTGTCCCGCTTCCAACCTGAAGCTCGCCAGCGGCATTTGCCGGGTGGCCGACCTGGACGCCGCCGGCGTCAACGTGGCGATCGGCACCGACGGTGCCGCGAGCAACAACACCCTGGACATGTTCGCCGAGACGCGGCTTGCCGCGCTCCTGGCGAAGGGGGCCAGTGGCGATCCCGAAGCGGTTCCGGCCGCACGCGCCCTGTCGATGGCCACCATCAACGGCGCCCGGGCGCTGGGAATGGACGACCGCATCGGTTCGATCGAGGTCGGCAAGTGTGCGGACCTGGCCGCCGTTGACCTGTCGGGCCTGTCGACGGCCCCGGTGCATCAGGTCATCTCGCACCTGGTGTATGCGGCTTCGCGCCAGCAGGTCAGCGATGTCTGGATCGAGGGCCGGCGCGTGGTCGAGCACGGCGAACTGACCACGCTGGATGCCGAGCGCACCGCGCTGGAGGCCGGGCAGTGGGGCCTGCGCCTGAGAGAGAGCGATCGAAGCGGCGCCGGGGGAACGGCGTCGTGAATGCCCCAACTGAGTCGCACAACGTCGACCCGCGCGAGTCCGGCAAGTTCGATGCGCTGGCGGCGCGCTGGTGGGACCCGGAAGGCGACTTCAAGACCCTGCACGACATCAACCCGCCGCGCATCGAGTATCTCGCCGAGCGCGCGACGCTCGAGGGCCGGCGCGTACTCGATGTCGGTTGCGGGGGCGGTGTGCTCAGCGAGGCCCTCGCCGCGCTCGGGGCGAGCGTGACCGGCATCGACGCGGCCGGGCGCGCGCTCGAGGTCGCGCGGTTGCACATGTTCGAGGCCGGTCTGGATATCGACTATCGCCACGTCACCGCGGAGTCGCTGGCCGGGGACGAGCCCGCGGCCTTCGATGTCGTCTGCTGCCTGGAGGTGCTCGAACACGTGCCCGACCCGGACAGCACCGTGCGCGCCTGTGCCGAGTTGTGCCGGCCGGGCGGCACCGTGCTGTTGAGCACGATCAACCGCTCGCCGCTGGCATGGGCGACGGCGATCGTTGCTGCCGAGTACGTTCTCGGCCTGTTGCCGCGCGGCACGCATCGATACGACCGCCTGATTCGTCCCGCGGAACTGGCCGCGGCCTGCCGCCGGGCCGGCCTCGAGGTGCGCGAGATCACCGGCATGCGCTACAACCCCGTCTCGCGCAGCGTTCACATCGGCGGCGCGCCGACCGTCAATTACTTTCTTCACGCCACCCGGCCGGAGTGAGGCGAATGGCGATCGCGGCGATGCCCGCAGCCGTGCTGTTCGACCTCGACGGCACCCTGATCGATTCGGCGCCCGACCTTCTGGTTGCGCTCGACCACGTCCTTGCGGGCCTGGGTCGCCCCGGCGCCGACCACGCGCGGCTGCGGGAACACGTCAGCCGTGGTGCCGTCGGCTTGCTGGCGGCCGGCCTGCCGAACTGGAATGAACTGGATGCGGTCGCGCGCAACCGCGCCCGTGAAGCGCTGCTGGACTACTACGCCGAGCACTGCTGGGTGCATTCGGCCCCCTTCGAAGGCGTCGAGGCCCTGCTCGTCGAACTGCGCGACCGCGGCATGCGTCTGGGTATCGTCACCAACAAGCTCAGCCGCTTCGCCGAACCGATCGTCGAACGGGCCGGTTGGCAGGATCGCTTCGGCTGCCTGGTCACCGGCGACCGCGTCGATCATCCCAAGCCGGATCCGGAAGGGGTGCTGGCCGCCTGCAGCGCCCTCGGGGTCGAGCCGGGCCGGACCGTTTTCGTCGGCGACGACCGGCGTGATGTGCTGGCCGGCCGGGCGGCCGGCGCGTCGACCCTGGTGGCGGCCTGGGGTTACCTGCCGGCGGGGGTGGATCCCGAAGACTGGGCGGCCGATGGCGTGATCTCCGCTCCGTTCGGGCTGATCGAGCGGCTGCCTTCCGGGGAGGCCGGTTGATGGAACGGCCGATCGAGTGGTGCCGCGCGCGCATGCTCGGCCGGCGCAGCCCGCTGTCGGCCTCGCTGCCGTTCGCGCCGGAGTCGCGGCGCGATGCCATCGTGTCCCTGCGCGCTGTCATCTCCGAGATCGCGGCCGTCCCGGACACGGTCAGCGATCCGGAAGTCGGCCGCCGGAAACTCGCCTGGTGGCGTGACGCGCTGCGCGATCGGGCGCCGCATCCGGCCATCGAGGGCCTGGTGGCCAGCGGCGCCGCTCAACGGCTGGCTCCGGAGCGGTTCGATCCCCTCATCGCCAGTGTCGCCGCGACGCTGGAACCACCGCGATTCGAACGCCGCGACGATGCCTGGGCGCATTGCATGGCCCTGGGCGGGCCGGCGGCCGGTCTGGAGGTGGAACTGGTCGACGACGAAGCCGTATCGGTCGGCAACTGGTCGGCCATCGGCGGCTTCGCCTACCTGGTGCGCCTGCTGCGCGATCTCGGCGTCGACGCACGCGCCGGCCGCTGGTCGGTTCCGCTGGACCTCCAGGCCGAGTACCAGGTCGCCCGGCAGGACATCCTGGGCGCGTCGATCTCGCGCGGTTTCGACGGCATGGTGCGGGCCTGGCTGGACGATGGCTGCAGGCGCGTCGACGATGCGATCGAGGGGCTGCCGGCCGAGTATCGCTGGCGCCAGCGGCACCTTCTGATCTCGCACGCGCTCGACCGGCGCCTGGCGCAGGCCCTGGCGAGACACCCGCGGCGAATTCTCGATCGTCGCGTGCAGACCGGTCACGTCGGTAACGTCTGGCGTGCCTGGCGACAAGCGCGACGACTGGCGCGCGCGGCCCATTCAGGGCTCAATCGGAACTGATGATGTCCGGACCCTTGCCGGCCGATTTTTCGTAGACGCCCTTGCCGATCTTGCGATACTGGGTGAAGCCGGCCTTTTCGGCCTCTCCGGGAGTGGGTGCGCGCGAGTTCTGACCGGCGAGGTTGGGCGGGCTGATCAACCGCCGAACCGCGTGACCGCAGTAGGGGCATTTCTCCATGGGCGGGTCATCGATCTTCTGGAGAATGGTCACCGGCAGGCTGCAGTAGTCGCAGCTGTTGTCCGGTTCGACGCTGACGTATTCGTAGAAGGGCATGCGCATATTCTAACGTCGTGCGCATTCTGGTGTATCCCGCCCGAACGGCCAACCGCCCCGGCGACTATCGGATCTGCGACAATGCCGGCCTGTCTCGATCGGCTACCGTAGAACTAAGGAAATGGAAGACTCAACCACACCCGTCTGGCTGGTGACCGGGGCGGCCGGGGCGCTGGGCAGCGCGCTGGTTCGACGACTGCTCGAAGACGGCGTCGATTGCATCGCCCTCGATCGCCGGGCACGCGAGCTCGACTCACTTCACGACGAGCTTCACGAACGCCTGGGCAGGGCGCCCGCGCTGATGCCCATGGATCTGGCGGGGGCCGGTCCGGACGATTACCAGCGCCTGGCCGAAGTGGTCGAATCGGAGTTCGGCCGGCTCGATGTGCTGGTGCACAATGCTGCGTGTTTCCAGGCACTCCGGCCCCTGCTGCAGCAGCAGCCCGGCGAATGGCTCGAGATCCTTCAGACTTCCCTGACCGCGCCGTACATGCTCAATGCCGTCCTCGCGCCGCTGATGACGCGGGATTCCAGCGTCGTTTTCGTCGGCGACGGCCACTGCCTGGCGCATCCGGGCGGGTGGGGCGCTTTCGGGGTGGCCCAGGCCGGGCGACGCCAGATGGCCCGAATCCTCGATGCCGATCGGGCCGGCGATCATCCGGGCGTGGTCGAAGTCGATCCGGGGCCTTTCTACAGCCGGCTGCGCGTGGCGGCCTGGCCCTCGGACTCGCCCGCGGACCTGCCGCATGTCGATTCGGCCGCCGGCCGGGTCATCGAGGCGGTTGAACGCGCTGCCGATCCGGACAAGCGTGATTCCTGAGCAACGAGAGGTACGAGAATGTCAGACGACCTTTTCCTGAAGATCATCGATCGCGAGATTCCAGCCGACATCGTGTTCGAAGACGATGAAGTCCTCGCCTTTCGCGATATCGATCCCCAGGCGCCGGTGCACGTCCTGATCGTCCCCAAGCGCCGCATCCCCACCATCAACGATCTCGAAGATACCGACGCCGGACTGGTCGGGCGGATGCTGCTGACCGCCCGGAAGATCGCCGCCGACGAGGGCTTGTCGGAAGACGGTTATCGCCTGGTGTTCAATTGTAACGAGCGCGGCGGCCAGTCCGTCTACCACATTCACCTGCACCTGCTTGGCGGACGCAGGATGAACTGGCCGCCCGGGTGATGGCTCGCGCTCATCTGCGGTTCCCGAAGAATCTCGATCTCAGGATTGCCGGGTTTCGGGCAGTCGGCTGCTGAGCCAGGCGCCGGCCAGGCCCATGGCGGCCAGGATCAGGATGATGCCGGTGGTCGGCATGACGGTGGTCAGGGCGCCCACGCTGCCGGTGAGCAGCAGCACGACACCGATGACCGTGTTGCTGACGGCGACGTAATCCGTGCGCTTGTTGCCGCCGGCGAGGTCGACGATATAGGTCTTTCGCCCGAGCCGAACGCCCGAGTGGGTGATCGCCAGCAGAAAGAAGAACAGGGGGTAGAGCCAGGCGCTGTCGGCCAGGGCGGGCAGGCCGTGGACGGTGAGCACCAGCAGCATGCCGACGAGCGCGGCGCCGGAACCGGCAACGATCATCACGCGCCGGCTCGAGCTGTCGGCGAATCGACCCCAGAACGGCGCCGATACCAGGCTTGCAATACCGTCGGCGATCACGAACAGGCCCAGCACCAGCAGGGCGCCCTCGGTGCGCTCGTGAGCGAGCGCGATGAAGAAGGGCGCGCTCAGCGACGAGCAAAGCAGCAGGGAACGGGCGAGAACGAAGCGGCGAAAGTCGCCATCGCTACCGAGTAGCCCGAGGCGCTTGACCGCTTCGGTGAGCGCGTTGCCGCCGCCCTCCGTGGCGCCGGGAAATTCGCGGATCATGGCATAGGAGGCCGAGGCAAGCAGCCACAGCGCGGCGGCGAGCAGCAGGAGCAGCAGGTAGGTGCGGGTGCCGCCCGAATCGCCGCCGTCGAAAAGCAATACGACACCGACACCGATGGTGATCAGGCCGGCCACCGTCTCCGACCAGCCGCTGACTCGGCCGCGGCGGGTCTTGGGCACGGTCTTGCCGAGCACATCCTTGGAGGCGACCGAGCAAAGGCCGCGCGACAGGCTGAACAGCACGAGGGCCGCCAGCAGGCCCAGGCCTGCGGCCGTGCCGGTCAGCGTGACGGCCACGGCGGCCATGCACAGCACCGCCACGGCCTGGAGCACGGCGCCGAGCACGAAGGTCCACTTGCGCACCGCCTGGCGGCGCACGAAGCTGGCGATGACGAGCTGGGGAATCAGCGAACCGGATTCGCGCACCGGCACCAGGAACGCGGTGAACACCCCCGGCGCCGACAGGGCCGAAAGCAGCCAGGCAAGGATGGTCTTCGGGTTGGCGATCGAGTCGCCGAGCTTGGTGAAGAACTGGGTGGCCACCTGCAGGAAGAAGTTGCCCGGCACGACGCGGCATGCATCCTCGTCGATGTCCCGGCAGACCCTCGCGTCTTCTTCGTTGACGAGTTTCTGGTAGACGCCCGCGAGGCGATCGCTGGCGAAAATTCGCTCCCTCATGGCGTGGCGGTGTTCGCGTCCGGTTCGTCCGACTCGGGGTCGTCGGGTTCGAGCTCGAAGCGGGTGACCCGAAGCAGCAGTCCCAGCCAGCCGGAATCGAAATACTCGAATCGGTCGGAACGAATGGTCCGGCTCTGGTCGAGACGATGGGCGGAAAACGCCGCATCGGCATCGAGGGTCGGCCAGGCAGCGGGTCCGACCCGTTCGGGAACCCGCCAGGCCAGGTCGACGTCGGCGTGCATGAACTGACGCTTGCGCAAGCGGATGGTGCCGTCGAGTCGAAACACGAACTCGGGTGCGAGGTGCGAGGCCTCGCGCACGGGGCGGTCATCGCGGACCAGTCGGCCGGTCGGCGTCAGCTTGATCCAGTCGACCTCCAGGACATGATCATCGTGGATCCTTACGGCCTGGCGTTGGGTGCTCCGGTCCAGACCCTGGTGCCAGGCGAGGGTGGCGTGAACCCGGTAAGCGCCCGAGCGCTCGAGCCGGTTGCTGGCCTGTTGCATCGGTTCGGACAGCTCGTCGAGCGCCAGCCAGGGGTCCGGGTAGAACAGGGCCTTGCCGAGCGCCTGTTCGCCGCTTTCGAGCTCGGCGATCGCATCGACGACGTTCATGGCCGCCGAGAGATTCGAGCCCGAAACGGACGATTCTTCCTCGGCGCGTTCGAGTTGTTGCTTGCGGACGAATGCACGCCGTGCGGGATCGATGGCGTTGGCAGGTAGGGTCGGATTGTCCAGCAGCCACGCGTCGGACTGCCCGCCGGCGTGCGTGAACACGAGCGCTTCGACCCGGTAGAAATTCTTCTCGTCCTCGTTCGACTGGGCGCAGAGCATGTCGCCGGGAGCGCACAAGGCGAGGGCGGTGAACAGTAGGCATAGAGGCGTTTTCATGGTCGAAAAGTGTAACCGAGTCCCGGCCACGCCGGTATGTCGTGACTCTGGTATCTTCGTGAACCATTGTCCCCCGAAACCGGAAGTCGAAACATGAATCGAACTGTGATTGCGCTGCTTCTATTGGTGTCCGTCTCGTCGCTGCATGCCGAGGGCATGTCCCTTGATCAGATCGCGCAGCTCCAGCAGGTGCGCGAGATGGCGGTTTCGCCCGACGGCCAGCGGATCGCCTTTACCCGCGCGGTTCCCCGCGATCTGGCCGAGTCCGAGGATGGGCCGGCGTGGGTCGAGCTCCACCTCGTCGATGCCGCCGGCGAAGTCCGGGCCTTCATCACCGGCGAAGTCGATGTAGGCAGCATCGGTTGGACGCCGGACGGCTCGGCGATCACCTTCATCGACAAGCGCGATGGTGACGAGCACGCCGCGCTCTATCGCATCCCGGTCGACGGTGGCGAAGCGCAGCGCGTCGCGTCGGTGGCGGCGGGTGTCGCCGACTACAGTTTCTCGCCCGACGGCGCCTCGGTGGCGATGGTCGCAGGTGAGCCGGAACCCGAGGACGTCGAGGAACGGCGGGAGAAGGGCTTCGATGCCATTGTGTTCGAGGAGCAGCGGCGTCCCAGGCAGTTGTGGATTCACCAACTGGAGGGCGGCGAAGCGCCGCGCAGGATCGAGGTGGATGGCTCGGTCCAGGCCGTGGACTGGTCGCCGGCCGGGGACCGTCTCGCCTTGCGGGTGACGCCGCGCCAGCTCGTCGACGATACGCTCATGTTCCAGCGCATTCGCATCATCACGCCGGACGGCGAGGAACTCGGTCGCATCGAGAATCCGGGCAAGCTGGCCGAACTGGCCTGGAGCGACGACGGTGGGCACCTGGCGCTGATCGGGACCGAGACGATCAAGGACACCCGGGCCGGACGCCTGATGGTGACCGACGCCGACGGTGGCGAATGGACGCACCTCATGCCGGAGCTGGAAGGCCACGTGGTCGCCATCGACTGGGCCGGCGAGGAGATCGTCTTCGTCAGCCACGAGGGCGTCGAATCCCGTCTGGGGCGAATTGCCGCGGACGGTGGCGAGCCCGAAACCCTGCTCGAACGCGAGGGCCTGGTGGTCGGCGCGGTCGATACGCGCGGCGGGCGCACCGCGGTGGCGGCGTCGACGCCCCGGCATCCGGCCGAGGTCTATTCAGTCGCTGACGGCGACGCCGAGCGCCTGACCGACAGCAACCCCTGGCTGGCAGACGTCGAACTGGCCCGCCAGGAGGTGGTCGAATACCAGGCCCGCGACGGCCTGACGATCCAGGGGCTGCTGGTCTACCCACTGGATTACGAGTCGGGGCGCCGGTATCCCCTGATCCTGGCGGTCCACGGCGGCCCGGAGAGCCATTACTCCAATGGTTGGCTGACCAGCTACAACCTGCCGGCACAGCATGCAGCCGCCGAGGGCTACTTCACCTTCTACCCCAACTACCGCGGAAGCACAGGGCGAGGCGTCGAGTTCGCCCTGAGTTCACAGGGCAGGCCGGCCAGGGAAGAGTTCGACGATCTCGTCGACGGCGTGGATCACCTGATCGAGCGCGGCAGGGTCGACGGCGACCGGGTCGGCATCACCGGGGGATCCTACGGCGGCTACGCGACCGCATGGGGCGCCACCTACTATTCCGAGCGTTTCGCCGCCGCGGTCATGAACGTCGGCCTGTCCGACAAGATCGCCATGCTGGGCACATCGGACATTCCACAGGAACTCTATGAGGTTCATTACCGGACCTGGCCCTGGGAAGACTGGGACCTGTATCGCGAGGCGAGCCCGATCTACTACGCCGACCGGGCCCGGACACCGATCCTGATCCTGCACGGCGAAGCCGATCCGCGCGTCGATCCGACCCAGTCGCGCATCCTGTATCGCTATCTCACGCTGCAGGACGATCCGCCGCCGGTGCGCCTGGTGCTCTACCCGGGCGAGGGCCACGGCAACCGCCGGGCCGCCAGCCGTTGGGACTACAGCCTGCGCCTGATGCGCTGGATGAATCACTACCTCAAGGGCGAGGGCGGCGATCCGCCGCCGCATGAACTCGACTACGGGCCGTTCGAGTAGGCAATGAACAGGAGGCGGGCGCCCGGCCCGCCTTCCCGCCGGTCAACGCGGAATCCGCGTCAGTCGAGGGGATCGACGGTCACGCGGACGCGAATCGTGTCGCCCGGGTGGCGATCCATCGTCGTGCGGTGGAGTCTGCCGCCGTACTCGTAGGTCACGCGGTATCCGCGGTCCACGCTTCGTTCGCGCCAGTCGCGCTCGATTCGGCAGTGCTCCCGCACTACCGGTCGGGCGCGACCGTGGCGTTCCTTCGACGCGTCGCGGCCGATCGACCCCCCGAGCAGGGCGCCGGCGGCCGTGGCGGCGTCGCGTCCTCGACCGCTGCCGAACTGGTTACCGATCACGCCGCCGATAATGGCTCCGACGACGGTCGGCGTGTGGGAACGACGGCGCTCGTGCACATACGCCGTTTCCTCCCGGCACACTTCGCGGTCGACCGGGGTACGCTGAAGCTCGCGGATCGGCTCGACATCGACAACGCGCGCCGTCTCGAAGTCGCCGCCACCGGCCAGCACCAGGCCGCTCGCCGCAAGCGCGGCGGCCATGATCAGGAATCTCGTTTTCATCGACATCATCTCCGTGAACTGCAAAGCCGCTGTCGTCCAGCGTTGCGAAAAGGATATTCCGATGCGGCTGAATCGATTCTGAATACCCGGCCGGTCAAGCGCCTGATTCGACTCGCATCCGAAAAAGGCCCGATCTGGCGAGGCCGACAATCGCGCGAGATGCTTCCGCGTCGACAATCGTTTGCCGACGCTGGCGTCGCTGGATTAGGATGCGTCTATCGCTACCGCTGGAGGAGGCCGGGATGGCAGAGCACGACACCGGCGCAATACGCAACGTGGCCCTGCTGGGGCATTCGGGTTCCGGCAAGACCTCGCTTCTGGACGCCTTGCTGGTCAAGGCCGGCGTGTTGGGCGAGTCCGGCTCGCTCGAACGGGGAACGACAGTCAGCGACTTCGACCCGCTCGAAAAGGCCTACCAGCACTCCCTCAACGCATCCATCGCTTCGCTTTCCTTCGATGGCGTCCACGTCAACGTTCTCGATACCCCCGGCGACCCGGACTTCCGGGGACAGGCGCTGGCGGCAATGGGTGCGGCCGAGACTTCCGCCATTGTGATCAATGCCACGGCCGGTATCGAAACGTCGACCCGGCGCCTGATGCGTCGCGCTCGTCAGCGCAGGCGTTGTCGTATCATCGTCATCAACCGCATGGATGCCGAGGGCACGGATCTCGATGCTCTGGTGCGCGATATTCGCGAGACGTTCGGCGCGGAGTGCCTGCCCATCAACCTGCCGACCGACAACGGCGCGGGCGTGCGGGACTGCTTCTTCAAGACCGACGGCGAGACCGATATCCTGTCGGTCGCGCAGGCGCACACGGACATCGTCGACCAGGTGGTGGAAGTCGACGAGGGACTGATGTCGCGCTATCTCGACGGCGAGGAGATCGATTCACAATCGCTGCACGACGCGTTCGAGAAGGCCCTGCGCGATGGGCACCTGGTACCGATCTGCTTTACGTCGGCCCTTACGGGCGCCGGCTGTGGCGAATTCCTGCGTTTCTGTCGCCACCTCCTGCCCAGCCCGCTTGAAGGCAACCCGCCACCCTTTCGCAAGGGGCCGGACGATGAGCGCGCTAGCGTGACCCTCGATCCCGACGATCACGTCCTGGCGCACGTCTTCAAGGTCAGCAACGACCCGTACGCGGGCAAGCTCAGCATCTTCCGGGTCTATCAGGGCACGATCCGACCCGACACGCAGCTCTTTGTCGGTGAGGACCGCAAGCCGATCAAGGCTGCCCATCTCTACCGCATCCAGGGCAGGGAACACATCGAGATCGACGCGGCCGCGCCTGGTGACATCTGTGCCCTGGGAAAGGTCGACGAAGTGTACTACGACGCCATTCTTCACGACAGCCACGATGAAGACCATTATTATCTCAAGCCGATCGACTTTCCGCAGCCGATGTTCGGCCTCGCGGTAGAAGCCACGTCGCGCGGCAACGAACAGAAGCTGGCCTCGTCGCTCGCCCGCCTGGCCGAAGAAGACCCCTGCTTCCTCGTCGAACACAACCAGGAACTCAACGAGACCGTCATTCGCGGGCTGGGCGAAATGCACCTGCGCGTCATGCTCGAGCGCATGAAGCAGCGCTACAACGTGGAAGTCGATACGCAC
>CAZSGS010000019.1:0-2913 GCA_964606365.1 uncultured Wenzhouxiangella sp.
CCGCGGCGTCTCCTTCACGATCGACGACAAGCGCAAGCCGGGAATCTACCGCCGGATTCGAAGCTTGCTCGCAGACGGGCGCTCCGCAGCGGCCTTGATCGGCGCAACCGCCCTGATGGCCGCCGGGATCGCCTTTGTCGAACTGCCGTGCACAGCGGGGTTTCCCGTCATCTGGAGCGGCATCGTGGCCAGGCAGGAGATCGGCTGGCCCTATTTCGCAGTTCTGCTCGCCCTCTATCTTCTGGTCTACCTGGCCATCGAGCTGGTGATCTTCATCATTGCGCTGGTTTCCCTTCGGGTGGACCGCTTCGAGGAAAGGCACGGCCGCCTCCTCAAGTTGATCGGTGGCGTGATCATGTTGACCCTGGCGCTGGTGCTGGTTATCGCCCCCGAGTTGATGCACGACCTGCGCGGCGCATTCGGCGTGTTCGCATTTGCCGCGGGCGTGACGATCGTGCTCCTGGTGTTGCACCGGCTGGTGTTGCCGAAGTTCGGGATCAATCTGGGGGATGAATGGCGCTGAATACACCCTGCCCTGCTATGCTCCCGGAAGGATAGCCGCAGCGGAGGGCAACATGTCTCGACTGAACATGCTCGAGCCGGGAGTCACACTCAAACGCGATGAGTACAAGTCCCTGCTCCTGCAGTGGCAGTATGATCTGCTGACCCTGCAGCAGACCGTGCTGCGCGCCGGCGCCCGGATGATCGTCAATATCGAAGGCATGGACGCCGCGGGCAAGGGTGGCGCGATCCGGCGAATGGTGTCTCACCTCGACCCGCGAGGTTACAAGGTCTACCGGATCGGTGCCCCTCAACCGTGGGAACAAGACAGGCACTACCTCTATCGCTTCTGGACACGGCTTCCCGCGCCGGGCGAACTGGTCATCTTCGATCGTTCCTGGTACGGGCGGGTACTGGTCGAACGTGTCGAGGGCCTGGCGTCCAGGGCGCAGTGGCAGCGCGCCTACCGCGAAATCAACGATTTCGAGCGCATGCTGGTCGACGACGGCGTGGTCCTGCGCTCGCTGTGGTTCCACATCGATCCCGACGAGCAACTCGGGCGCTTCGAGCGGCGACTCGCCGATCCGTTCAAGGCCTGGAAGATGTCCGACGAGGACTGGCGAAACCGCGCGCGTTGGGATGACTACATCGAGGCGGCCGAAGAGATGTTCGAGAAGACCGACACCGCGGAGTCGCCCTGGACGGTGATCGCGGCCAACAAGAAGCGTCACGCCCGGCTGGCCGCCCTGCGCGCGGTGGCCACCGCCCTGGCCGACTCGGTCGCACCGGAAAACCGGCCGACGCCGCTGCACATGCCGGACTTCTGAACGCGCCGATTCGCGCCGATCCCGGGGTTCCTCCGGTATCCTTTGCGCATGACCGGATCGAGCGCCAACGGACAAGCAAGCGATGATTGAAACGGAATCGGCCGCACGCCTTGCCTTGGGGTTGATGGACCTGACCCGCCTGGAGCCCGACGACGAGGCGTCGGCGATCGGCGCCTTGTGCCGGCGCGCGGCAACCCCCTTCGGTTCGCCCGCGGCAATCTGTGTCCACGCCGAGTGGCTGGCGACCGCGAGAGAGGCCCTGCGGGAGCTCGATCTCGAAGGATCGGTGCGCCTGGCCACCGTGGTCAATTTCCCGGCCGGCGATGCCGCCGCTGACCAGGTGGCGGCGCAGGTGGGCGAGGCGCTTGCGCTGGGCGCCGACGAAGTCGACATGGTGTTTCCGTGGCGCCGATTCCTGGCCGGCGACGAGCAGGCAGGCCGGCTGCTGGTGGGCGCCTGCCGCCGCGCCTGTACCGGCCGGGTGCTCAAGGTGATCCTCGAGACCGGTTGCCTGGAAACGCCGGAACAGGTTGCGCGGGCCGCGCGGATCGCGATCGGGGAAGGCGCCGATTTTCTCAAGACCTCCACCGGCAAGGTGCCGGTCAACGCCACCCTTGACGCCGCGCGCGTTCTGCTCGAAACCATTCGCCACAGCGGCGAGGACGTCGGCTGCAAGGTTTCCGGTGGTATCCGGACGAGCGAACAGGCTCGGGAATACCTCGAGCTTGCAGCGGAGGTCATGGGAGCGGACTGGATTTCGCCACAACACTTCCGTTTCGGCGCTTCCGGCCTGCTGGACGACCTGCTGGCAACGCTGGAAGGCCGCGACACGAAGGACCGGGATACGGAGGCCTACTGATGCAGGCCGGGGAAGTCATCAGACGCAAGCGCGACGGTCATGCCCTGGACGCCGCGGCCATCCAGGATCTGGTCGCCGGCATCGCCGACGGCTCGGTCGGCGATGAGCAGCTCGGCGCCTTTGCCATGGCGGTGTTTCTCAACGGCATGCAAGACGACGAGTGCGTGGCGCTGACGCGGGCGATGCGCGATTCCGGCCGGGTGTTGCAATGGAACGACCCCGCCCTGCCCGGTCCCGTGCTCGACAAGCATTCCACCGGCGGCCTGGGTGATGTGACTTCGCTGCTGATCGCGCCGATCCTGGCCGCCTGCGGCGCTTTCGTGCCGATGATCGCGGGGCGCGGCCTGGGGCATACCGGCGGCACGGTGGACAAGCTCGAGGCCATCCCGGGCTACGAGGTCTCGCCGCCGCCGGAGAGATTCCAGCAGATCGTGCGGGAGACCGGCTGCGCCATTATCGGCCAGACCGCCGAGCTGGCGCCGGCCGACCGCCGCCTGTACGCAGTGCGCGACGTCACCGCCACGGTGGACTCCGTGCCGCTGATCGTCGCCTCGATCCTGTCGAAGAAACTGGCCGAGGGCCTCGACGGCCTGGTGCTTGACGTCAAGACCGGCAATGGCGCGGTGATGACTGACCCGGAACAGGCCCGCCACCTGGCCCGTCGCCTGGCCGAGGTCGGCACGCTCGCCGGCGTGCGCACGCACGTGCTGTTGTCGGACATGAGCC
>CAZSGS010000019.1:2923-15534 GCA_964606365.1 uncultured Wenzhouxiangella sp.
GCAACGCGCTGGAAATCGCCGAAGTCATCGACTGCCTGCGCGGCAATCCGCGCAGGGATTCGCTGAGGGCGCTCAGCCGCGCGCTGGCGGTCGAAGGCCTTGTTGCAGGCCGTATGGAGAGTGACCGCGACGAGGCCGGGAAGCGGGTCGACGAGGCCCTGCACAGCGGCCGGGCGGCAGAACGCTTCGGCGCCATGGTCGCGGCCCTGGGCGGAGCCTCCGACCTGGTCGAGCGCCCCGAGCGGCATCTGCCGCAGGCGCCCGTCGTCGAGGAAGTGTTTGCCGATCGCCCCGGCTTCGTGGAAGCCATCGACGTGCGCGCGCTCGGCATGGCGGTCGTCGATCTCGGCGGCGGTCGACGCCGCGCCGCCGACCGCATCGATCCGGCCGTGGGGCTGAACGGCCTGGTGCAGATCGGCGATGAAGTGCGTGCGGATCGTCCCCTGGCGCGAATCCACGCCCGCAGCGATGCCGATGCCGAACGGGCGGCCGTGGCCGTTCGCGGGGCCTGCCGGGTCGGTGAACGGCACGCGAAGCGGCCGCCGTTGATATCCGACAGACTGCAATCGGGAGAAAGCTGATATGCCGCGCGCCATCGTGATCGTTCTCGACTCGTTCGGCATCGGCGCCGCGGCCGATGCGCCCGCCTTCGGCGACGCCGGCGCCGATACGCTGGGGCATATCGCCCAGCATCGCTCGAACCGGGGCAAGCCCCTGTCCCTGCCCAGCATGGCGCGCCTGGGTCTGTTCCACGCCCATCGGGCCAGTACGGGCTCGACGGCGGCCGGGATCACCCTGCCCGACCGGGTCGCCGGGGCCTGGGGCTACGCGAAGGAAGTCTCGAGCGGCAAGGACACGCCCTCGGGCCACTGGGAGATCGCTGGCGTGCCGGTGCGTTTCGAATGGGGCTACTTTCACGACGAGGAAAACAGTTTTCCCGCCGATTTCCTCGACGAACTGATCCAGCGCGCCGGGTTGCCCGGTGTGCTGGGCAATTGCCGGGCCTCGGGCACGGAGATCATCGCGCGACTGGGCGTGGCGCATATCGAAACGGGCAAGCCCATCGTCTACACTTCGGCCGACTCGGTCTTCCAGATCGCCGTGCACGAGCAGTTCTTCGGTCTTAAGCGGCTTTATCGTCTGTGCGAGATCGCGCGCGAGCTGCTCGACGACCATTGCCGCGACCATCCCATCGGCCGCGTCATTGCCCGGCCCTTCGTGGGCAACCACGCCGGCGACTTCAAGCGAACGGGCAATCGCCGCGACTACAGCGTGCCGCCGCCGGCGCCCACGCTACTCGAACGCCTCGTGGACGACGGCGGCGAGGTGCTCGCCATCGGCAAGATCGCCGACATTTTCGCCCACCGGGGCGTCAGTCGGACGATCAAGGCCGACGGCAATCCTGCCCTGATCGAGGCCACGCTCGAGGCCATGGACAGCGCCGGCGAGCGCAGCCTGGTGATGACCAACCTGGTCGATTTCGACATGGTCCACGGCCACCGGCGCGACCCCGAAGGCTACGCGCAGGCACTCGAGCAGTTTGACAGAAAACTGCCCTTGATCATTGAAAAGATGGAAGAAAGCGATTTGCTTGTTCTGACCGCGGATCATGGCTGCGACCCGACCTATCGCGGCAGCGACCACACCCGCGAGCACGTGCCGGTGCTGGCGATCGCCCGAGGGCTGGCGCCCGGCTCGATCGGCGCGAGGGAGAGCTTCGCCGATATCGGTCAGAGCCTGGCGACGTTTTTCGGCCTGGCGCCATTCGAAGATGGCCGCAGTTTCCTGACCCAAAACCAATGGAGCGGAGATTCAGCAAGATGACCGACCGCATTCAACCCGGTCTGCTCGAAGAGCTGCGCCGGCTGCGTGACAACGCCTACGCGCCCTATTCCCGCCACCCGGTCGCCGTGGTCGTCGAGGCGCATTCGGGCCAGCACTATGGCGGCACCAATGTCGAGGTGGCCCATTTCAAGAGCGTCTGCGCCGAAGCCTCGGCGATCTCGGCCATGATCGCCGCCGGCGAGCGGCGTATCAGGCGGGTATGGGTGCTTGGGCCGGGCGACCGCCCCTGCCCGCCCTGCGGCGACTGCCGGCAGCGCATTCGCGAGTTCGCCGACGCCGGCACGCAGTGCCTGGCGATCGACGAGTCCGGTCGCATCACGTTCAGCCGCAGCCTCGACCAACTCCTGCCGGACTCTTTCGGTCCGGATCATCTCGAAACCTGACGCTTGTCGAGCGCTGGCAGCGGTCCTGATTCCGGGGTAGGCTTGACGGAGGCGACCCAGGGAGGATCGGTGTTGCGACAAACGACGACTCGCAGGCTGTGGATCCCGATTTTCGCCTCGTGGCTGGGCGTCGTCGGCAGCTGTCATGCGGTCGACCGCATCACGGTCGGCGGCGAAGCGGGTTACGCGCCTTACGAGACGCTGGATTCCCGGGGGCGGCCGGTGGGTTTCAACGTCGATCTGATGCGCGCCGTCGCCCGCTCCATCGACGCCGAGGCCGAATTTCGGCTCGGGGCCTGGGAAGACGTTCGACAGGAACTGCAATCGGGAGAGATCGACGTCCTCGGCATGTTCGTGTCCGAACGGCGTGACGCCAGCGTCGACTTCGCCCAGCCGCATATCATCGTCCACCATCGCATCTTCATTCCCGCGGGCAGCGAACCGATTCACCGTATCGAAGACCTGGCCGGCCGAACCGTGATTGTTCAGCGCGAGGCCTGGAGCCACGAATACCTGGCCAATCGGAAACTCGACGTGGATCTGACCCTGGTCGATACGGATGCAGAGGGGCTTGAACTACTGGCCCGCGGCGAGCACGACGCGGCCCTGCTGACCGAGCACCGCAGCCGGCACACGCTTCGCGAGAGCCGTCTCGACAACCTCACCGTTTCCGGGCCGCCGGTGCTGCCCGTCGAGTACGCCATGGCCGTGCGCGAAGGCAATCGCGCGCTGCTGGAGCAGATCGATTCCGGACTGCAAGGCGTGATGGCCAGCGGTGAATTCGATCGCATATACGAACGCTGGCTGCAGCCGTTCGACGGCGATCAGGCGACCATGTCACCCGGCTCGCGCGCTCTCATCATCGGTGCGATCGTCATTCTTGCCGTCCTGATCGCGGGATTGTGCTGGAAGATGCTGCGCTATCGTCGCGACATGCGGGCCGCCGAGCGCCAGATCGCTTATCTGCGCGATCACGATGCCCTGACCGGCCTGCTGTCTCGGCACACGCTCGAGCACCGACTCGCCCGAATGTGCCGGACCGATTCCGGCGGACCGCACTGCCTGCTCGATATCAACGTCGATCAGTTCCGCGTAGTCAACGAACGACTCGGCCACGCCCGGGCTGATCAGCTGCTGCAGGCGCTCGGCGCTCGCATGCGCGAAGTGTTCCCGGCACAGGCGCTGGTCGCGCGGCAGAGCGCGGACGATTTTGCCGTGCTGCTGCCCGAAACCGGAGAGGAAACGGCAACGGCCCTGGGGCAGGCCCTGCTGACCAGTCTCGAGGAAGAAGCGCTCGGTAGCGGGCAGTCCGTCCGCCCGATCACGCTCAGCGTCGGCGTGGCGAGTTTCGACGACAGCGAAGACGACTACACGCGCGTGGTGCGGCACGCCGACTGCGCCTGCCTGGCCGCCAAGGAAGACGGGGGCAACCAGGTTCACGTCTGGCATCCAGACGATCAAAGGCTGGCGGAGAAATACGGCGAACTGGCCTGGGTGGCGCGTATTCAGCAGGCGCTTGGCGAGGATCGCATGGTCCTGTTCTGGCAGCCGATCGTCCCCGTCGGGGGGCCGCCGTTCCGCACCGTTTCGATCGAGATCCTGGTGCGGATGCTACCCGAAGCGACCGGGGAAGACGACACGGGCGAGGTGATCACGGCCGCACGCTTCATGCCCGCGGCGGAGCGCTACTTCATGACCACCCAGATCGATCGCTGGGTAGTGACCAACACGCTCGAATGGATGGAATCGCACCCGAAAACCGTCCAGGGACTCGAGCGGGTCAACGTCAACCTGTCGGGGCGCAGCCTCGGTGATCAGCGCTTTCTCGAATTCCTCGATCGCGCCTTCCGTCGCCATGCCCGGCTCCTGCCCCGGCTTTGCCTGGAAGTCACCGAAACGGCCCTGATCAGCAACCTCGACCAGGTGCGGCAGCTACTGGAACGCTTGCACCGGGCCGGCTGCCGCGTGGCACTCGACGATTTCGGTACGGGCGTGTCTTCGATGAGCTATCTGCGTCAGCTCCCGGTCGACTACGTGAAGGTCGACGGCAGTTTCGTGAAGGGTATCGACCGCGACCAATCCGCATTCGAGTTCATCAGCGAGATCAATCGCCTCGGTCAGGCCATGGGCAAGATCACGGTCGCCGAATGCGTGGAAACCGAAGCCGTGCACGATCGGCTCAGGGAGGCCGGGTTCGATCTGATGCAGGGCTACCTGATCGGTCGGCCTGCGCCACTGGATGAGCTGACAGTCCACCTCGCCCGACCGGCGCGGGCTGCCAACACCTCTTACTAAGCCGGTGTTGGCAAAAAAAATGGCCCCGCCGAAGCGGGGCCAAAGGATGCTGCAATGGGTCTGACTTTGAAGCTTGAAACTATTGCTTACTGGCCCAGCGGCGCATCGCGATCGAGACCGACCGTCCAGCCCTTGGTCCAGTCAGCATCGGCACTGCGGATGGCGCCGGCGTAGTCGACGTTGTCGAAGAAGGCGTCTTCGAACGGCACGGCGCCGATGCCGATGGCCGCGGAGCCGGCGCTCGGTACGTAGTTGTTCAGGCCCGGGTCGGCTTCGACGTTGCCCGGGAAGCTGAAGAACCAGTCGGCGACCGAGAACAGATCTTCCGAGTCTTCGCTGAAGGTCTCGGCACAACCGCCGGCAACGCTGTTTTCGATGGTCAGGTTCTCTTCGTTTTGGAAGGTCGACTCGTTGTCGATGTCCAGGCAGAACTCGCCGAACCCAGTAATGACGGTGTTGGCGATGTTCGCGCCGGTGCCTTCACGAAGCAGAATGCCGATGTCGGTGTTGTCCTGACCGATGTAGGTCATGTTGGCCAGCATCGGCTTGGCGCGGGGCTCGGAGTCGTTGGCGTCGCCATTGTTGTCGGCCTCGATACCCTGGTCGCCGTTGTCGATGTAGTCCTTGGCCAGCACGTACTGGGCCTTGCCCTGCCAGCCCTGCGTCCAGTCGAGGCTGTCGTCGCCGATGCCCGTCAGGACCAGGTACTTGGCGTTGGCCGTTCCGCCGAAGAACTCGATACCGTCGTCTTCGTTGAGGTGGACCTGGATGTACTCGATGACCGTGCGGTCACCCACACCCTGGAAGGCGATGCCGTTGAGCTCGTTTTCTTCGCTGAACTGACGGCCGGCGTTGGAAACGATCACGTAACGCATCACGCCGCTGCTATCGTGGGGGTCGTTGCCGCCGTAGGTGCCAGAGTTGCCTTCGCCCTGCGCGGTGCAGGGATCGGTGCCCTCGGAGCAGCCGTTGATCGGGGCAAACCCGTTGACGACCACGCCGCCCCATTCGGCGCGGGTGAGCGCATCCGGGCCGCGCATGATGATCGGGTTGTTGGCGGTGCCTTCGGCGAAGAGCTGGCCACCCTGCTTGACCACCAGGGTATCGGTGTCACCCAGCGTGCCACCGATCAGCTCGGTGTTGGGCGGGATGGTGAGCGAAGCGCCGTCGTTGATGATCAGCTGGCCCTGAATCAGCCAGGTGATTTCGTTGGTCAGGGTGATATCGTTGTTGACTTCGCCGCCGACGATGCAGCTGCCTTCCAGCGGGCCGGCCGAAGCGAAGTCCGGGCAGCTCGAGTATTCCTGCTCAACGACGCAATCGCCGCCCTGAATGACTGGCTGAAGGTCGAGCGAACCGCTGCCGTCGGCGCCGTTGTAGTCCAGAGAAACGGACTCGCAGCTGTTGAAGGTCAGCGTGCCCGTGCCCCAGCTGATGTTGGAGGCGTCGCCGCTTTCGAAGTCGGGACCGAAAGTGCCGCCTTCGAGTTCCAGGAACTCCAGTTCGGCCGTGTTGGAATTCTGGTCGATCGAACCGGAGGCAACCAGCCACAGCGGCTCGCCGTCGCGGAAGGTGAACCACTGGGCGACCACGCCGTTACCGAACTCCTGCTCGCCGCCATCGACGATATCCAGGATCAGGCCGCGACCGTCTTTACCCTCTTCATTGTAGTTTCCGGTAAATTGTTCATTGACAACAAAGGCGTTTGCCGACCCGATCACCATTGATCCGGCCGCCAGCGCCAGCAAGTTGCGCTTCATATTCTTGAGCATGGTTGTTTCCTCTGCTTTCGTTAGCGAGTGAAGGACGATGAACTACCGTCATCATGCCCATCGTATTGAGCGTCGGTGTCAGTCTCGTGACCTGAACATGACCGAATGTTGACAGAAGTCAGTATGCCCAGCTCACGCCCAGGCTGAACTCGCGCCCGCGCTTGTAGCGCTGCGTGATCTTCTCGCCCTGTCGGACTTCGAATTCGGAATCGAGCAGATTGCCGAACTCCGCCTTGAAGTCGAGCTGGTCGAACCAGCGCCACCGGAATACCAGGTCGAGATCCGGCGCTGGCTGCTCCTTCTTGTCGGGTGCGCCCAGCACACCGACCTCGACGATGCGTTCCCCGACCACGTTGAACAGCATCGTGGCGGAGAAGTCGCGCGCCTCGTCGTCGTAACCGATCTGGACGTTGGCAACGTATGGCGACTGCCCCTGCAGGGGGCGTGATTCGTTGGTCAGGATGCCGAGGTCCTCGATGAAGATATCGGACTCGATCCAGGAGTAGTTGCCGGCCACGTATAGACGGTCCCACACCGGGCCCATCCCGAACATGTCGTCGAAGAATCCGAGGCTCTTGCGCCACTCGAGTTCGGCGCCGTAGTTTTCGGCTTCGTCGGCATTGCGGTAAGACAGTCTCTGCTCCACACCCGCCTCGACCGTGACCTCGATCGGGTTGGTGATCGATTTGTAGAAAAGCCCCACGGAGATCAGCTCGGACGGTTCGGGATAGTATTCCCAGCGAAGATCCATATGCTCGATCTCGGAAGGCACGAGATCCGCGTTGCCGACGACCTCGCGGTTGAGTACCGGGTCAGTGAACGGCGCCGGTGACAGTTCCTTGAAGTCCGGCCGCACGATCGTCTCGGCATAGCCGGCTCGAATCTGCTGGTTCTCGGTCAGGTACCAGGTGCCCGAAAAGGCCGGCAGCCTATCCCTGGCGGAGAGGTTGGCGACCACGGGTGTGGCATCGGGATTGAGCAACTGGAAGGTGGTGGCGTTCTGGACCCAGTCCTCGACGCGAACGCCCCCGGTCAGGCGCAGGCGATCGAAAAAGGTCATGTCCAGGTTGGCGTAGTAGGCCTCCACGTCCAGGAACGCGGTGTAGTTGTCCGTTTCGCGCGTGGAATCCTTGATGACGAGTCCATCCGGTCCGATGAAATCCGGATTCAGGAAAGTTTCCGGGTTCTCGTTTCTGCGCACGTCGAACGGGACCCTGTTGGCCCCGTCGAACTGGAATCGACGAATACTTGAATCGCGTGTCTTCTCCAGTCGCCGGCCGCCGAAACTGAGATCGCCGGCGAGCCAGCCTGATTCAAACGGCACCTTCAGGTCGATACCGTAGTCTTTGGCGTCATCGACCAGGTTGGAAAACCGCCGGACGATGTTGTCGGAGCGGCGGGAGAAGATGAGATCGGACACGTTGTCCGGGTCATAGCGGTAGCGCCGCTGGTCCGGCACGTCGCGGCGGGCCCGCGAGTCGGCGTAATCCCATTCCAGCATGGTGCCGCCGAGAAAGCCGAAGATATGCTCTCCTCGTAGCTGGTGCGACAGCAGCTCGCGCTCTTCCCATTCCAGCTCGGTGAAACGCACGATGCCGTCTTCGTCGAGATTGAAACCTTCCTGTATGAAGGTCTCGTCCTGGGTCTGGCGCAGCAGCATCGAAGTCAGGTCGATGCGGTGGTCTTCGGTGTATTGCAGCCCGGCCGTCAGGAAGCCGCTGAGCTCGATATCGCGGGACGTGCGCTCGATGTCGTAGTCGTCGTTCGAGCGCAGGCTGCCGTCGCCGAGCGGAATGAAGCTCCGCCGCTCCTCGGTATACGACTGGTGGGCGTCAGACCACATCGCGGCGGCCGTAACGCCGGCTTTCCAGTCATCGCCGAACTCGAACAGTTTGCCGCCCTCGAGCGACAGGCCCAGGTCCGGCCCGACTTCTTCACGGTCGACCTCGTAGATGACCGGGAAGGATTCGCCCAGCGTCTCCAGCTCTTCCTGGGAAAGCCCGTCCGGATTGAAGTCACCGGCGGCGGTGATCGATTCGCCCGCATCGAGCAGGTCCGCGATCTCCGCGGGAAGTTCGCGCGTGCCGTCGTCCATGCCAAGGAAATCCCGGTCGCCGCCTTCGTAGGTCAGGCCGTCCTCGAAGGCCGTTCCCTGCCGCCCGCCGACGGAAAGGCTCATCTTCAGAAAGTCCTCTTCCGGGATGCCGCGCGTGCGGATCTCCACCGCGCCGCCGCCGAAATCGCCGGGCATTTCCGGCGAGTAGCTCTTCTGCACGCGAATCGATTCGATCACGCCGGTGGGGAACAGATCGAGCGGCACGACCTTGCGCGTGGGATCTGGGCTGGGCACGTTGGCGCCGTTGAGCAGCGTGCTCGAGTAGCGTTCGCCGAGACCGCGCACGTAGATGAATTCGCCGCCGACCAGGGTCAGGCCGGTCACGCGGGCCAGCGCGCTGCCGGCGTCGCCGTCGCCGCCGCGGGAGAACTGTTCGGTGCCGATGACGTTGGCGACGCCGGAGGTTTCGCGCTGCTCGGCGATCACCGAAGTCACGCTGCCCTCGATATACGGCTCGACCACGACGTACTCGGCCAGTTCCAGTCCCGCCGGCGGCAGTTCGAAATCGCGCTTCGTTTCGCCGTTTCGCTCGATGGCGACATCCTCGACGGTGCGCGTGGCGAACTCGCTGTGCAGCGCCGACACGGCGTACTTGCCTGCCGGGACATCGACGCTGAAATTGCCGTCGTCGTCGGTGCGCGTCTCCACCGGCGTGCCGCTGACGAAGATGCGCGCCCCGCTGATCGGCGAGCCGTCCTCGGTGGAAACCACACGGCCGGCAAGCAGGCCACGACCCGCCTCGGTTTCGGGAGTACGATCGTCCCTGGGCAGCGGCTCCCGCCCGCTCTCGTGCGAACTCTCGATGCTTACCGTCGCCCGCCGGTCTTCGCCGGCCAGCGTAATGATGTACTGCGCGAATTCACCTGCGTGGACCTGCACCGGCAAGGCGGCCAGCACCAGGGCATGCTGGTACACGGCAAGGCGGGTACGCGCCGGTTCGACTCGGCCGCGCCAGCTGCCGTCGGCGTTGGTCAGACCCGACTGATCTCCGATCTCGACGCGAACGCCCTCGATGGGGCGTCCCTTCTCGAAAACCAGCACGCTGATCTCGGCGGTGTCGCTCTGGGCCAGGATCGGACCAGTCAGCGAGAGCAGCAGTAGCGAAATGCAGACGCCGGTGAGTCGCCGGGCAAGCAGCTTCATCGTCGGGTTCCTCGGATTCATGCGCGTATCAAGTGCACAGCCACGGCTCGTCGGCGCACTGCTCCATGGCCCGTCTCAATTCGTTGGCCTTGCGGAACAGGTCGTTGCGCGTCAACTCGCTGAGGTGACGTTCGGCTTGCTCGAAGCGACCGGTCTTGAACAGCGCGTAAGCCAGCGCGTAGCGAATGTCTTCGTCACCGAGCAGGCCGGTGCGCAACAGGTCGGCCTCCATGCCGGCGGCCTGGTCGAAGCGGCCGATCTCGATCAGGATGGCCATGCGCTGCTTGAGCTTCTTGGGCTGATCGATCACCTGCGCGTTGAGCGTCAGCGCCTGCATCAGCCAGCCGGCGCGGCGATAAAGTTCCGCGGCTTCGACCAGCAGTTCCGGGTCGTGCCGCGCGGCCTGGTTGAGGATGTCGGCGGCCGGCAGGAACCGGTCGCTGTCGAGCCAGGTTCTCGCCAGGACCCGCGACAGGCGCACGTTGCTGTCGTCCTCGAGGCGGGCGGCCTCGAGTATGCGCAGGGCCTTGTCGAGCTCTCCGGCTTCGCGCAGGGCGTTGCCGATGGCCACGGCGTCGTCCACCGTCGCCTCGCCCGCCGCCAGGAAGCGCTGGCCGATCTGCGCGGCCTGCTGGTAGAGCCCCTGCTCGACCAGCAGGAACACCTGCTGCCGGGTGAAGTCCCCGGCGCGATCGGGAAAGCGCTCCGCACCTTCGGCAAGCACCTTCCAGGCCGGGTCGTAGTGATCCATCTGCCAGTGGGACTGGGCGCGCATCAGGTAAATCGACGGCAAATCGGTGGTCTCGGGATCTGCAGCGTCCAGCGCTTCCAGCGTGCCGGAATAGTCATCCTGTCCGAAGCGCGCCTGCGCCAGGTACAGCCAGACCACGTCCGCCGGGGGCTCCTCGGATTGCCGCCCGACTTCGAGCGCGCGCTCGAAAGCCGATTCCGCCCGAGGCAGCTCGTCGAGATTGAGCGCCACCAGGCCGTCGAGACTGTGATAGCGCACCCGGTCGAGATCGGGGTCCTCCTGGTCGACGGCGGACAGCACGCCGCGGGCGCGCTCGTAGTTGCCGTCGCCGATCAGCAGGGACGCCAGCGACAGACGATCGAGATCCTCTTCCGGTGTCTGCTCGCCCTCGTCCTGGGCGCTCACCGCGCCGGACAGGGCCAGGACCAGCGTGAACAAGAAGATGCGCATGATGGGCGGTGACTCCTGCTCGCGATCAGCTCAGGTCGAAGCGGATGCGCTGCTTCGCCCAGACGCGCACGTTGCGCCCCTGGTACTGGGCCGGCTCGAACCGCCAGTCCTTGACGCCCTTGACGGCCGACTCCTCGAACAGGCCCGAAGGATTGGACTCCAGCACCTCCACTTTCTCGATTTCGCCAGCGGCGCTGATCAGCAGAGACAGCACCACATAACCTTCGACGCCCTGCTTGCGCGCCGAGGGCGGAAACTGAAGCGGCGTCTGGCGTGTCGGGCGCGGGGGCTGGTCGACCGAGTCGTCGGTCATGACCACGTCCCGGGTGTCGCCCAGCAATTCGTCGCGCAGGCTGCCCAGGTCGTCGGCGCTGACACCCGGAATACCCATGTCGATTCCCGAAAGCGAGGTGTCCAGATCAACCATGGGGGCATCGATGTTGCGCGTTCGCTTGGGTTCGCGCTGTTCACGCTTGACCACTTTCTTCGGCGGTGGCTCGGGCTTGCGGTCGACCTGGAAGCTGGTCTGCCGCGTGAGCTCTTCGGCTTCGGGCCCCTTGGCGAGTCGATTGATCATCAGCAGTGTGCCGATAATCAGCACCGAACCGGCCAGCATGAACGCC
The DNA here is from genome assembly GCA_964606365.1 of uncultured Wenzhouxiangella sp. GTDB lineage: Bacteria > Pseudomonadota > Gammaproteobacteria > Xanthomonadales > Wenzhouxiangellaceae > Wenzhouxiangella. The sequence goes on from CAZSGS010000019.1 coordinate 14,302, forward strand.
AGTCCGTAAAACAGCTTCCTGAATTCCGAAGTCATGCGTCGTCCTCCTGGTGGCTCTTGCATGAATGATTCATCCGGCGCCAGCTTCGTCCACCGTCGCCACGCCGACATCGGCTGCACCGGCACGGCGCGCCTGGTCGACCACTTCCACCAGCTTCTGGGCGGGCACGTTGTTGTCGGTCACGACCAGCACCGATTGCGATGCCGCGCCCTGCAACATGTCGCGAAGCTTGCTCTGGATCACCCAGACCCGGATCGGCTGACCGTCCAGGAATGTGTCGCCGCTGTTGTCGATATAGAGACGGATCGCCTTGGTCGAGGCCTGTTCGGCCGTCGACGCACTGGGACGCTCGAGATCGAGCTTCATGTCCTTGACGAAGGTCGTCGAGACCATGAAGAAGATGAGCAGGATGAAGACCATGTCGATCAGCGGTGAAATATCGACGGCCTGTTCAGTGTTCACGCGTTCGCGAAATCTCATGCCGGGCTGCCTTTCTGCACTCTTGCGCAGAGAATGTCCTTGACCTGGGCCAGTTCGAGCCGAATCACCGCGGCACGCTTTTCGAGCAGCCCGCCGACGATCAGACCGGGAATGGCCACGGCCAGTCCCATCTGGGTGGTGAATAGCGCCTGGGAGATGCCGCCGGCAATACCGCCCGACTGGGCGAACAGCGACATGTCGCCGAGTGAATCGAAGGTCTCGATCATCCCGACCACCGTTCCGAGAAGACCCATCAGCGGCGCGACGGCGACGATCGTCATGATCAGCTTGTGAAAGCGCGCGACGTCGCGCTCGATCGGCCAGAAGGCGTCGTCGAGCAGGCGCCTGAGATCGCCGTGATGGGCGCGACAGATGGCGGTGCCCTGCTGGATGGCCTTCTCGATCACGCCGCGCGGTTCACGCTCGAAACCTTCGGGGTGTTTCTGCAGGATGCGGCGCACCGAGCGGATGTTGCCGCGCTTGAGCGCGGCGAAGCGGTAGCCGATGGCGAACCACAGCACAACCGTGGCCAGCACGAGCGGCGGCATGACATAGCCGCCCACCTCGAAGTAGAACCGGAAGTCATTGGCGAGTTCGCCGAACATCAGGCCTTGCCCTGCTCCGCGTCACCGGCCGCCTCGAGATACTGGTTGGTCACGCGCAGCGTGGCCTTTTCCATGTCGTCCTTGATGCGTTCGGCCCAGCTCGAGAGCAGGTTGCCGAACAGCAGCGTGGGAATGGCCACGATCAGGC
>CAZSGS010000020.1:0-15117 GCA_964606365.1 uncultured Wenzhouxiangella sp.
CGTACTTGAGCGATTTGTTATACGCCCAGCTCCCTAACGATACCCTCAATATCCTGTAGGTCTGGAAAGGCTAGGTGGTGATCTACACCATTCCCAATCGCCACGAATTCGTACCCGAGTTCAGCTGCGGCCCTTTTGTCCCAAACACCGTCGCCAAAGTAGGTCCGCCGGGTTACCTCCCGTTTCGTTGCTCTTGCTTCCGCCAGCCGCATGATTTCAGTTCGTGCCAGAGCATCTGAGCTAGTGGCCATAGCCAGGCTCTGCGGTTCGAGACCGATGCAACGAAGCTTTAGGGCAGCTGTTTCGGCCCAGCCGCCGGTAGCTATACTAACCCTTACATTTGGAAACTTGCGCAACACCTCAACGAGGTCCACCGCACCGGGGACTTCTCGGATGAGGTGCGGATTATCCGCTATGTACTGCTTGGTGCGGTCGACAAAAGTGGCGTGGACTTCTCGCCTTAAGCGATCTCTTTCGTTGGAATCGGAGATGGGCTCTAAAATCTCAGAAAGTATCCCAGCATCCGATACGTTTTTGTACTGAGCCAAATCGGACTTGAGCTTAACGCCCAAAACATCTCGTATTGATGCCTCGTAGAGCTCTCCGTCGAAGCCTGCGGATGCAACGAGCGTTCCGTCTATATCGAAGCAAATAACGTGCATTCTTGGCTTTAGAGCGTATAACTGGCAACTAGGTGGACATAGTGACGTCTAGTCATTAAAGCGGCGTTTTGTTCGCTAAGACCCGAGGCTTCCTTTGATCTGCGGTAGTCGTCTGAATTGCACGGGTTTTCAATCCTTGCGCCGCCGGGGTCATGTGGATTCTCTTGCGGTTAACGCGCCGTTCTCCGAAATCGTGTGGCGCACGTGACGTGTAGCGTCTATGCGCAATTGGGGGTGGCTGATTCCACCGCCCCCGGCTTCCTGTGGCCGGGTGGAATCATTCGTTTGCCACGTGTTCTCGGACGCGGATGTGGAACTCCAGATCACCCGTTGTCACCGAGCCCCACTTATCCTCTCGCATCAGAAGTTCAGGTGACATCTGCCCGCCCGCGGTTTCAACTTCCGCGAGAATGTGCGTCTCGCCTGCGCCTGCGTCACTCACAATCAAGCCGATGGCGACCGCATCCTTGCCGGAATATCCCATCGAGGCGTCCGCTCCTTCCTTCACCAGCATTCGAGGCGTCGCGAGTTCAACACCATCCTCGATGACCTTCATGTCAATTACGAACATCTTCGAGTCGCTGAGCGCGGGAAGGGAGGCCGTCAGAAGAATCAGGAAGGCGACTGCCTTGATTGCGGTGTTGAGCGTCATTCAATTCTCCTTTGTCGGGTCGGGGCTGGAAAGGCCGGGTTGGCATGGGCGGCGCTACACAGGGGTCGGCCGTTGCCGGCGGGCTTCCCTGCTTTTCTTGACTCGAGAGATGGCGCCCCGTGCCCCTGGTTGATACCTGCCTGAGATCATCTTGCCTAAATCGGACGGTGCGTGCAAATCGTCGAAGGACGGAGATCACTTCACCGGTTGGGCCCCGATGCTCAACGGCGCACGCCGTGGACGATCTGGTACTCACGCGGCACCGTGATACCCAACTCGTCGGCGAACCCTTCGTGGAAGGCCCTGAAGTCCGCCTCGAATCGGGCACGCTGATCCGGATCGAGCTTGCCGGCAAGCGTGCGCACCGGGCCGTAGCCTTTCGAGAACGTCTGCCACGCGGCTTGACCGCTGGGCTCGCGATAGTAGGAAGTGCCGTTCTCGAAACTCAGATCGAATGCCTTGCCCAGCAACTCGCGCACACGCTCCTTGCGGCCCCACTCGAATGGCGACGGCGGGGCCGCCCCATCGGGCTGCGGCATGTAGCGCTTGATGATCTTGAACATCTCGAAGACATTGCCATCGGGTGTCCAGACGGCGAGCGCGAGCCGGCCGCCGGGACGGCAGACTCGTGCCAGTTCGGCCGCGGCACTCTCGGGTTGCTGTACGAACATCACGCCGAAGGTGGAAATAACAGCGTCAAACGAGCCGTCGTCGAACGGCAGTGCTTCGGCGTCGCCTTCTCGAAAATCGATCTCCAGGCCGCGTGCCGACCCGCGCGCCCGGGCATCGGCCAGCATGTCGGCCGCAAAGTCCACACCGGTGACATCGCAGTCTCTTTCCGCCAGGCGCCGGGCGGTCCAGCCGGTGCCCGTTGCCACGTCGAGGATACGCATCCCCGGTGCGGGTTCCAGGCGATTGATGGTGTGTTCTATGGCATCCAGGATGCCCCGACTCACCTCGTCGTAGGCGGCTCCGCCACTGGACCAGACGGCTGCCGGCCCGGCGTTGTGGGAGCGAATCGATTTGTCATTGGATTGGTCTGATACGTTCATGAACATGCCTCCTTCACAGTGACTTTGTAACCGGATGCGGAAAAGTGGATTTCGGAGTGAGGGCGTGGTCTTTCACGGCGCCTCGTCGATGCGCCAGTCGCTCGTCAACCGGGTACCGGCCTTGAGGGTTTGAAACACGATGCAGCATTGCTCTGCGCCGGTCGTCAAGGCCCTGAGCATCCGCTTGTCGGCGCTGGCGGGCACCGTCAGACGCACGTCGCAGTGCAGGCGCTGAAAGCCCACTTGGACTTGCGGATCCACCATCAGCGCACCGCGGACGTCGGCGTTTGCCGTGGCGGTCACCTCGCTATCGACGATCGTGATTCCGAGCCGTTGGGCCACCATGCGCAGCGTCGAGTGCAGGCAGGCGGACAGGGCCGAGCAGAGCAAGTCGCCGGGGTTGGGCGCGTCGTGGTCGCCGCCCACCGCGCGATGGATGCCGTGTCGATAGCGCGCGCCCCCATTGTTGGCGGGTTCGACCTCGCCATGAAAGGGATCCGTGCTCTGGCCGGGCAAGGCGCGCGCGTGGTCTGAAATCCAGGCGTCCTCGGGCACGTCGATGTAGTGCCGGTGCAGGGCCTCCTGGCGTTCTACGGGTGATGTTTCCTTTCCTACGGGCATGGTTGCGCTCCTCTGCGGGTTCTGTTGCCGTAAAACCAGCTTGGGGAACGGGTAAGTCGCGCGCATGAGGCAAGCGTCCCGACTGCCATGACCGAAATCGGGAAAATCGGGACAGCTGTCCCCTTGACCTCCCTAATCCATACCAAATCCCGCGCTCCGGGCTTCGACCACGAGCTCCGAGCGACTGGAGACGGCCAGCTTGCCGCAAACGTTGCTGACATGGTTGCGCACGGTCTTGGGTGCCAGCGAGAGGGCTTGGGCAATGGCTGCATTCGACAGGCCGCGAGCAACCTGGTCGAGCACCTCGCGTTCGCGCCGGGTGAGTTCGTGGAACTGCGCGGCCATGAGCACATCCTGCTGCGGGTCGGCTGAAAGGAAACGACGCAGCTCTTCGATGAACGGGCGCCAGCCAGGATCCTGGGGTTGCAGGATGTGATTGCGCCCTTCGAGCGGCAGAAAACGGCAGTCGGGAATGCGCGCGGCCACGTCCCGCCCGGCCTCGAAGGGCACCATGGAATCGGCTTTGACGTGCGCGACCAGGGTGGGTGCACTCACCTGCAGGAGCTGATCGCGGATATCGATCTCGTGAAACCCGCGCCACAACCTGGCGGCATTGGGCGGGTCTGTCGTCAGTCGCTGCAGGTCGTCCCACCAGGTGATCTGATCGCCCGCGTCGGCGGGCGACAGCAGGCGGGCAAAGACTTCCCGGAACGCGCCGGTTCTGCGGGCCCAGCCTACCTCGATCATGCGCTCAAGCGCCTTGGCCTCGTCGACACGATAGCCGGACATGCCCTCGGCGAATGCGCCATGGGCATAGGGGTTGTAGAGCACGAGATGACTGACGCGCTCGGGATGACGCACCGCGTAGGCGACGGCGATGGCCGCACCCTGACACACCCCCAGAACCGGAAATCGTCGCCAGCCCAGGCTGTCGGCCACCGCCTCGACATCGCGCACCCAGGCTTCCAGGGTCTGTCCGTCCACGGCACGGTCGGACAGACCGGTACCCCGAATATCGAACCGGGCAAGCGTGTGGTCGCGCGTCAGTTCCCGCAGCCAGTGGCGCCAGACCGGGCTGTCCCAGTCGTGCTCGATATGCGTCATCCAGCCGCCCACGCGCAGCAGCGGCCTGCCCTGCCCGGCCGTCGCGTAGGCGATGCGCACATCGTCGGTCGTGGTGGAAAAGCCGATTCGCTGTCTCATACGCTCCCGCCTGTGCCCGTTTCCCTCGTCGCGATGGCGTTCATCCCCGATCAGCGTAGCGCGTCGGTGAAATTCATGCTGCATGAATCGTTTCTGCCGGCATTCGCGTGATCCTGGTGGCCAGCACAAAAAAGCCCCGCCGGAGCGGGGCTTTCTCGTTGCGACTACTGGGCACGCTCGATGATCCTCGGGCGCTGCTCAATAGCGGAACCTCAGGCCAAACTCGTAGGTGCGGCCGAACTCGTCGTATTGATTGGAGAAATCCGGATCGCCGAGGTAGGCGTAGAACACTTCATCGGTGATGTTGGACACGTTGAAGATCGCCTTCCAGTTCTCCGCAAACTCATACTCGGAGGTGAAGTCCACGCGCACTTCGTCGTCGACGTAGCGATCCTGGGTCGGGTCCTCCGGGTCTTCGAATTCCTCGAAGTACTTGCCCCGGTAATTGGCGGCCAGGCGCATCGACAGGCCGCCGCCGTCATAGCCCAGCGCCAGGTTCGCGATGTTGTCGGACTGGCGGGGAAGCGGAATATTGCCGTCCCTGAACGGCACTTCGGCCTCGGAATCCACGTGCGTGTAGTTGGCGATCAGCAGCAGCCCGTCCCAGGGTGCCGGCAGGAAGCCGAACTGCTGCACGTAGCTCAGTTCGAGGCCGAAGAGTTCGGCCGAGTCGCCGTTGATTACGGTCGAGACCTCGTCGAAATCCTCCCAGGGTGTCTGACCGGCGACGTTTGTCGAGACGAAGAAGTCCTCGATGTCCTTGTAGAAGATTCCTGCCGATGCCACCGTCAACTGGTCGGCACCGTAGTAACTCAGTTCCAGGTCGAAGTTGTTGGAATAGAAAGGATCGAGTTCGGGGTTACCGATCTCGGCGACCCGATCGCCACCTTCGATCTCGACGAGCTGTCGCGCACCGGCGGCCTCGAAGCCGGGACGCCCCATGGTGCGGGTCAGCGCACCACGCAACTGCCACTCGTCGCTGATGTTGTAGAGCGCCTGCAGGTTGGGGAACACGTCGGTGTAGTCGTTGCTGGCCGAAACCGGCTCGATCGTGGGAAACCCATCCTCGACCTCATCGTCGACGACGGCCCGGAAGCCACCCTGCGACTGATCGGTATGTTCAATGCGAAGACCACCGATCAGGTCGAGCGCGCCGAACGCCACTTCCGACATCACGTAGGCTGAATAGATGTCCTCTTCGAGATCGTAGTCCTCGCCCTCGCTGTCGAGCAGGAAGTCGGCCTGGTTCATCTCGAAATTCTCATTATTGTCGAAGTAGAACTGGCGCAGAATATCGGTGCTGACGTACGGCCCGTAGCGGCCGAGCGGATAGTCCCGCGTACCAGGGCCGGCGAGGTCGGCAAGCGTGAAATCGCCGCCGAAGGACTCGAAGTTGTTGTTGTTGCCGTCGTTGAACTTCTCTCGCAGACGGGCCTTGGCGCCGAACTGGAAGCGGCCGGGATTGCCGCTCCAGGCAAAGAACCGACCGGTGTTGATTTCAAGCGATACTTCCTCTTCCTCGGTCTGGTCACTTTCGAGCTCCACCAGATCAAGTGCGTAGGCTTCGGGGTTCTCCAGCGCATCGAGATCGGTGCCAAACAGTTCCGGCGTCCGCCGATCGCCGCTGAGGTCATAGCCGATGTCGAGGCCGCCGGCGATCAGGGCCGTGCCAAGGGAGAAGGGCTCGGAAGTGGTCGCTTCAGAGTAGCCGGCCTGGTAGTCGGTTTCCCACTGGCCGATGCTGGTCTCCGAACCGAAGACGACCGAGAGAATCTCGCGGGTGGCCGTCGTTTCCTTGCCGCGACGCTCGACCTCGCCGTTCGTGAACGAGCCCGAGTCGGCCGTGATCTCGACCGGAGTGGAATCTTCAAAGAGATACTCGTGCTCGAGCTCGACCTCGTTGTCGGAGAACTCGCTGTAGAGCGTACGCAGATAGTATTCCGTTCCGGCTTCGGTACGGAAGTCGAAGTTGAGTACGCCGCCGATGCGCTTGCGCGACAGTTCGTAGTCGCGCTGCTCGGCCGATTCGGGCGAGCGGAACTCGCCGCCGCCGGCGGGATCGTCGACCAACGGCCAGGTGCCGGCCTCGACATTGTCCACCGCGTAGCTGCGGTCGTAGTAATTCACCGAGCCCGATACGGCGAGATTGTCGACGCCTTTGCCGACGCTCAACAGGCGCGTTCCGGTCAGGCCCAGGCGCGGACTGGTTTCCTCGAGCGGCTCGTTGTAGCTGCCTTCGATGCGGCCGGTCAGCGAGTTGCCCAGGTCAAAGGCGCTGAGCGTCTTGATCTCGATATTGCCGCCCACGGCGTCGGCGTCCTGGTCGGCCATCAGGGACTTGGACACCTCGACACTCTCTACGAGGTCGGACGAGATCACGTCCAGATTCACGGCGCGAGTGTCGTCCTCGGGGCCGGGAATCCGGAGTCCGTTGATCGTGGTGGTATTGAACTCGGCGTTGGCGCCGCGAATCGTGACGAAGCGACCCTCACCCTGGTCCCGCTCCAGCGACAGGCCGGAAACGCGCTGCAGGGCCTCGGCCACGTTGTCGTCGGGAAACTGCCCGATGGCGTCGGCCGACAGCACATTGATGTTGTTGACCGCGCTCTGCTCGCGCGCGAGCGACGCGCTTTGCACGGCCGCCTGCCCGACGACCACCATGCGCTCCAGGTCGCCGTTGTCGCCCAGCCGGATCTCGACCTGGTTGTCTTCGCCGGCGACGACTTCTACCGTCTCGTTCTCGCGCGGCGCCCCCACGTAGCTGACCTGAAGTTCGTAGCTGCCCGGCTCGAGGTTGCGGAAGGTGAAGCGACCGCGGCGGTCGGTCGAGGTTCGACGGTCGGTACCGACGATCTGCACCCGCGCGCCTTCGAACTGGAACTCGCCGTCGGCGCCCACGACCCTGCCCTCGAGGGTCGCGGTTGCGTCCTGGGCGGACAGCGGCGGAATGACGACAAAGATGAACAATATGGCGACAAAAAGTCGACGAATCATGGAACGCTCCCGGAATGATCGCTGGTTTGGGTCCGTCAGTCTGTCGGCCAGGAATGTCGCTGGGGTGACCCCACCATTAAGCTCCCGTGACGTGGCCGTACCGACGGAACTCAGGGTGCGCGAAGCACGACGTGAGCGAAGCGATTCATGCCCGAGCCGCCGTCGGAGCCGGCATCGTAGACGTAGCCGTAAACGCGGCCCTCGCCCGGCAGCTCCAGGATGCTTCCCCGTACCCACTGGACATCGGCGTCGTCGACCAGCAGTTCGGCATCCCGCCAATCGCCGTCACGCCGCGAGGCGTGAAAGAGCCTGCCGGTATCGGCTTCGATGAACAGGACGTGCACGGCGTCCCCATCGACCACGGCATCGGCGCCGGCCTGATCCGAATCCACGGCGTTTTGAACCACGCGATGATCGGACACGGCAAGCGGTTCGTTCCAGGATCCGTCGGCGCTCACGCGGCGTTCGAACAGCCGGCCTTCGCTCGATCGGAAGATGACGCTGACCGAATCGCTCTCCGTCAGGTGGAGCAGCGGGAGGATCGAACCAATGTCTTCGCTGCCGGTGCCCAGATCGGAGGCAAAGCGGAATGGGTCGTCCAGTCCGCCGTCGGGCCGGATGCGGCGATACCAGGCACTGCCGTCGCTGCTCGTGTAGGCCAGGTGGACGATGTCGTCGCGCCCGAGGACCAGGGTGGGGCCGGACAGGACGGCGTCGCCTTCGGCGTCGATCACGCGCGCATCGCCCCACTGCCCGTCGGCGCTGCGGATGCGCAAACGGATGTCATCCGGCCCGCCATAGATCGCTACCACGCTGCCGTCGGCGCGAACCGCGATATCGGCGACCTGCGTTGGCGGTTCCTCCGGCGACGCCAGCCGCTCGTCGCGAACGGCCCAGGTATCGGGGGCGTCGGGGTGGTCGGCGGTGTTGAAGGCGTGATACCAGACGTCGTCGGAGGTCTGGTGCAGCATGTGGATACGCTCATCGACGAGTACCGAGGCGAAGCCCTCGAGATCGCCGGTTGCCGGTCGATTGGCGCCGTCGGCTTCCCGCCAGGAGCGCCCGCCGTCGGAGGACTTGACGGTCATCAGCTGGTTCCAGGTCTCCGACGGCTCCATCAGGAAATACAGATCGCCGTTTTCGGCCTGCCAGGGCCCGATGCGCATCGGCGTCTCCACGAAGGTCCCGCCGATGTGGCCTTCCGGCACCTCCAGGGTGACCGAAGCGGTGGCCTCGGCGGCCAGCGCGCCGGCTTCGGGCTCAACCACGCGAAAGTCGAAGCGGTCGCCGGACTCGTTGAGCGCCGCCCGATCCGAAAAGCGCCGGATCACCATCGGGAATTCCCATTCGCCGTGACCGCCGTCGCCCGTCCAGGGCGGCGTGCGCTCGGCGAAACTGATACCGGTCCCGCCGGTGAACGGACGGTCGGACACCGGCAGGACATCCTCGGTCGGCGCGCCGTGCTCGAAAACCGGACTGGCCACGATACTGGCGCGCGGTGAGCGCGGTTTGCCTTCGACCACGAAGGATTCGAAATCAGCGGTGCTGTCGCCGGGCATGTACAGGCCCAGACGCGGGGAAAAACCCTCGCCAAGCGGTTCCGAAAACACCAGCGCCTCGTCGTCGAATTCCACCACCAGCTCGCGGCCATCGAAGATCACCTTGAGTTCGAGCCAGCGCCCGGTCTCGACTTCGGCCGGGTGCTCGGCCCGCACGGATTCTCGCCCGCCCTCGACGCGCACCAGGCGCAAGGTGTCCGGCGCGATCACGTCGACCCGCGAGTAGTTGTCCGCATCGCGGTAGTCGAAGACCATGCCGGCGCGGCGACTGTCCTCGTTGCCAAAGCGCATCTCGGTCGCGAACTCGATGGGCTGCCAATGGACCGAGTAGCGGCCCAGCGCGAGCAAGGGCTGGTCGTCCGCGCCAACTTCCAGGTGCGGGTCGTCGCCTTTCGCCTCCCAGCGCAGCGAGCTCGCATCACCCGCCTCGACATTCCAGAACCGCCCGGCATCGCCGTCGCTCGATTCAAGCGGGAACTCGTGGACCTTTGCCGGCTTCGGGAAGTTCTCGGCCAGCAGCGGTTTCCAGGCGCCGCCGTTGCGCCGCATCTCCAACCGATACTGCCGGGGTTGTGGATCATCGCCGCCTGCGGTGACTTCGAAGCGCAGGCGGAAAGGATGGTCGGCCTCGACGCTTGCGGCCTCGTCGATCTCGCCGGCCCAGCCGGCGTCGTCGTTGAGCCCGGCATCGAAATCCGAGCGCACGCGAAAGGCCGTCTGCCGGTGTGCTGCGGCGGTCTCCGATGTCGTCTCAACCAAACGTTCGTCTTCGGCGGTCTGGCTTTCCCCGGCCGGATCGCGGTCGCTGCAGCCCGACGACAACAGGGCCGCAAGCAGCGCCAGCAAGGGTGCCAGAGCCCCGGTAGCGGCGAGTCGAGAAGAGGGTCTTTTGCTCATCATGGTTGAACGTACTCCGCTCAGGCGTCGACAAAGAACGGGCCGCGCAACTCGTAGATGCGGCCGTCAGTGTGGTCCCCGGCGACGCCGCGCTGCGAACTGAAATACAACCGCTCGCCGCTCGGGTCGAACGCCGGGCCACAGATTTCCGAACCCCGCTGCCCGACGACGTTGACCAGTTCGAAGGGCTTGACCTCGGGCCCGACGACGACCAGGCGCATCTCATCGCCGTCTTCGGCCACCACCACGTCGCCCCCGGCGGAAATCGTCACGTTGTCGACGCTGTCGATGCCGGGATTGAAGGCCTGCTCGCTTTGCCTGTCGTAGACCAGGTCGATGGCGTTACGATTGGTGTCCAGGGCCCAGACGCGATTGTCACCCTTGGTGGTGAAGTACACGATGCCCTCGTGAAACCAGCAGCCCTCGCCGCCGTCGAACCTTTCGGCCCCCGCGACCTGGTAGCGCGTCGGCTTCTCGCGCCGTTCTTTGTCGTCGCCGCCCAGGCGCGGGTTCGGGTTGGGCACCGGGCGCCACTCCACCGGCCGCGTCTCGTGCGGGTCATCGCCCGCCACCACGGCTACCTCCAGCCGTCCGCTGCGAAGGTCGGCGCGTCCACCTTCCGGATACTGGTCGGGCACGAAACGGTAGAAATTGCCGTCCTCGACATCCTCGGTGAGATAGATGTGGCGATGAACCGGATCGACCGCCGCGGCTTCGTGCTTGAACACGCCCATGGCCGGGGCGGGCACCGCGAGCTTCCTGCCGGTGGGATCGCATTCGTAAACCAGGCCTTCGTCGATTTCCTCGCAGGTCAGCCAGGTGCCCCAGGGCGTGGGCCCACCGGCGCAGTTGTTGGTCGTGCCGGTGCAGATGGGATAGCTGTCGACCAGCTCGCCGTCCGAGCTGAACCGCAGCGCGCCCACGCCGCCCTGCCGCCAGACGTCGACTTCGGCGTTGGACACGTAGACCCAGCCACCGTCGTCCATCGGAAAGCAGGCTCCGCCGTCGGGCGCGGCATGCCAGGCATAATCCGAGCCGTCCACCGCCCGCTCACCGGTACGCGCCACCTGGCGCACCGAGAATCCGCGTGGTACCCGCATCCGGGTCTGGGCGTCGTTCTCCACCGCCACCTCGTGCAGCGTCCCGGAGAGATTGGGGATATTGCTGACCTTCTTGCGCAGGGACAGCGGCTTGGCCGATCGCGGCGAGCCCTGCGCGGTGACACCCCACAGGCCCGGCCCGATCGCGAGCACGCCCGATGCAATGAGACTCCGGCGCAGAAGCTGGCGACGGTGGCGATTGATTTCTTCCGGCTGGCGGGGCCTGCTCATGACGATGGCTCCTGCATGGTGCAAGGTTGATCGGGCGCGGGCTACGGCGCTCGCGCGCGGATTCGGGGAAGACTTGATGCGAGTGTGCGGGCTCCCGATTACAGGCGCATTTCAGTGCGACTCGGGCCGGACCTGCCACGCGCCGCTCGAACCGCCCCGGGCGACCGATCAATCGGCTTCGTCTTCCCAGGGCTGCCTGCGGAAGAATCGGGGCGGGCGATCCGGGCGGACCTCGAAGGCGATCGATCCGCGATGCTCGAGCCCGTTGCGGTCAACGCTGGTCACACGAGCCACATGAACGCCCTCGGCCAGGTCGGCCGGAAGGCGCACGCGCCACAGATGCATGCTGCGGTCGGCAACGGCGCCCTGGGGCTGGGGCGCCGCCGGCCAGTAATGGTTGCCCCGGAACAGCTCGAAGCCCTGGGCACGCGGTTCCCCTCGGCGGCTTTCCAGTGCCCTGCGAGCGACGGAAAGCTGACGCTGGGCGGCGAAGGGATCGGACCACTCGGGGCCGACCTTCGGTGCTTCGCCCTCGCCCGATTGGGTGCGCTCCAGATGCAGCTCGCTTCCGTTCGAAAGCACCGCCGTCACCTCCGTGTCGGCCGAACCGGCCCAGACATTGGCGGTCAGCCAGGTGCCGTCCTCGAGATCCTCCGTCGTCAGGATGCCGGTATCGGGCAGATCGTTGATCGAGTAAGGCGGCAGGGGATCGCGTTCGCCCTCGTCGAGGTCGCGCCAATCCATGATCTCCGTATGCCAGTCGCGGTAGGCAGGCGTGTTCAGGCCCAGCCACATGCCTCGATCCGGATCGATGCGCGCGCCGATGTAGCGCTCCCGATATTCCGCGCCCGCGAAATCCAGCATCAACACGCCGCTCGGGGCGCCCATGCGTTGCAGCGCCATCGGGTTGCCATCGATATTGAAATCGCCCTGGAACCAGGCGCCCGATGCGGCGCCGGCGACGATGTGACGAAACGGCAACGACTCGACGCCTGCGTTGTCCTTCCAGCCCTCGAACCGCTGGCCGGGTGCATGGTTTTCGATGGTGTGCGTATGCCCCGAAAGCGACAGCGCCGGTCGGTCGGCGAGCAGTTCATGCAGCTGCGCGGCATTGTCGGTCTGGTGTTGGGCGCTGTCCGGATCGACGAACGAGACCAGGGGAATGTGTGTGGCCACGACAACCAGGCGGTCTTCAGGCGTGCGCTCCAGCAATCCCTCCAGCCACAGCATCTGCGTGTCGTCGATTCGACCGTTGTAGCGCGGCTCGTCTTCTTCAGCGCAGAAATCGTGCCGTTGATCCTGCGCCTCCGGGCCGCAGGGATAGATCACGTTGTCGAGTACGACGAAAAGCGTCTCGCCCTGCTCGAAGGCGTAGTAGTTGGGGCCGTAGATCCGGCGCCAGGAATCGGCGGAATCGGCATCGCTCCGGGCGTCGAAGTCGAGGTCATGGTTGCCGTGAACCAGCCACTGGGGCGCACCGATGGCGGCCCCGATCTCCAGCACGCGCTCCAGCAGACCAAGGTCGTCGCCGACGACATCGCCGACGTAAAGCATGCAGTCGTCGGCCCCCAGGTCCATGGACAACAGGTCCGACACGACCCCGTCGCGCAACCAGCCGATCTCCTGGTTCGAATAAGTCTGGGAGTCGCCCACGACGGCGCAGCGAAAGCCTCGATCCTCGGCGTCCCGGCGAAGCAGCGGAAAATCGACGCTTTGCGGCGCCGAGCCGGTGTCCGGCAGGCCCCCGAATCGGAACGCCCCGGGCGAACCACCCCGCTTGTGGACATGGAAAAACTGCGGCACCCGGCGAGCGTCTACCGGTACGCGCCATCCCGAAGGCTGAACGATGGTCAGGTTCATGTCGTCGCGGACCGGGATCTCGTAGCGCCCCTCGGAGTCGGTTTCGGTCCAGCTCCGGCCGTTGGAAACCAGCACCCCTTCGACACCAGCCTCGCCCTTGTCGTGCTCACCGTCGCGATCGGTGTCCGCATAAACGACTCCTTCGATCAACCCGCCGGCTTCTTTGCCCTGCCCTCCTTGCGGCGCACTCGCATGGGATGGGCCGCAAGCGGCGAGGACAAGCGTCAGGCCGGCAGCGAGGGCGAAAACGGAATGCATGGATGTCTCCAGAAAATGCGCAGGGGAATATTGAGCCTAGCAGCGACACTTGAAGGAATGTTGACATAACGACCCGTTCAACAGTGGGTATGGTCTGCTACGCTTGGACCGGGCCCCTACTGCGTGCCATGCGATGAGTTACCGACTGTACAGAAACGAATCGGTGGAGGCGGGAATCCGTCGCATCGCGACCGAGCAGGTGGACAAGGCGCTGCACGAGATCGACGATGACGCGCTCGATCGGCACGAAACCGTTCACCAGGTGCGCAAGCGATGCAAGAAGCTGCGCGCGCTGGCGCGGCTGGTCAGGCCGGCTTTCCCCGACTATCGCCGGATCAACGGGATCTATCGCGATGCGGCGCGCGAGTTGTCGTCTGTGCGCGATATCCACGTTGTGGTCGAAACGCTCGACCACCTCGTCGAGCGCTTCGACGACACGGTCGACGTCGAGGCCTTTCGGGGGCTGCGCGAGAAGCTGGCCGGGCTTCGCGATGCGCAGGGGACCGACCGCGAAGGCATCGACGCTCGACTCGCCCGATTCAGGGACACGATGGCCGCCAGCCGCGCCGACATCGCCGATTGGACGCTACGCGCCGACGGCGGACGCGCCGTGGCTGCCGGCGCCCGAAAGACCTACCGACGGGCTCGCAAGGCCATGACCCGGGCGGAAGATGCACCGACCACCGCGGTGTTCCACGAATGGCGCAAACGCATGAAGTATCACTGGTACCACGCCCGGCTGCTGAAAGGCTGCTGGCCCGGACTCGTCAAGCCCTGGGCGAAGGCCGCGCACCGCATGTCGGATGTGCTCGGCGACGAGCACGACCTGGCTGTGCTGCATGCGACGTTGCTCGCGGATCCGGATCACTTCGCCGACGAAGCTACGCTGCAGGCCTTGACCGCGCTCATCGAGCGGCGCCGTGCCGAGCTCCGCGCCCGCGCGTTCCAGCGGGGCCGCTTCCTGCTGTTCGACAAGCCGAAACGGCTCGAAGCGCGTGTCCGCGCCTACTTCGATGCCTGGCGATCGCCGGTCGATGCGCTCGAGGCTCCGCCGCCGCAGGACGCCGGGGACTGACCCCGGCAGTAGAACTCAGCGGGTCTCGATCTCGAAGCGATAGTCATGGCGGGCGAGCGGTTCGTCGACACCCACCTCGTAGGTCTCGACGAGCACCCTGCCTTCGGAGTCGAGCGTGAAGACGCGAAACATCGCCGTATGGCGGCTTTCGTCGGGAATCTTGGTGCGCTCCAGCGGCGGAATATGCAGGTAGTGCACGCCGTCGATTTCCTTGGAATGTTCCACGCGGTCCATGTCCATATGCAGGTCGCCGGAGATCACCGCGGCCAGGTTCGGTTGCTCGATCACCTCGGAGAAGCCTTCATGGTGTATCCCCTTGTCGGGGCTTTCCGGGTAAGCGCCCGCCTGGGCACCGTGCACGACCAGAAACACCGGCTTGGGCTGCAGCGCCTCGATACGCTCGAGCATCCACTCGATGCCCCGATCGGCGAAATCGCGGCCTGAGTCCGGCGATGCCAGCACCAGCGCCAACTCGTCGGTCTCGACCACGTAGCTCGGCTCGGTCATTTCCGGCCCGCCCCGCCCCCAGCGATTGGCATACTCCAGGTAGCGCTCCACCGAACTGCCGTGCTCCTCGTTCCCCATGATGGGGTAGAAGGGCAGCACCAGTCGCTGCAGCTCCGCCGTGGCGTTCTCGTACTGGACGACGGTTCCCCTGTGGGAGATATCACCGACACCGACGACGAAATCGAGTGGCAGCGACTCAGCCAGCCGGTTGACGTGATCGACGGCTGCGGCCAGGTTGGGAAACTGCGGCTCGGGCTTGGGTTCGGCATCGCCCAGCACCGCGAAGCGCAACACCACGCTCTCATCGCTTGAGGCATCGGGCTCGGCACAGACAGCGAAAACAAGTCCGGCCATCAGCGCCACGGCGAGGGTGGCATTCCGCATCAACGTCATCGCAGGTCCTTCGTGTTCTCGAAAATTGCGCTCCCTTGTAACACTGCCGGATC
>CAZSGS010000021.1:0-14683 GCA_964606365.1 uncultured Wenzhouxiangella sp.
CCTGGCGGTGAATATCGGGACGCGCTATCGGTCGGCGCGGCGGGCGATCGAGTCCCTGCAGCCGTGGCTGTTCGACCTGCCCGACGTGCGCGGCCTGGCCCGGGAAACCGGCGACGAAAGCCTGACAAGCCTCGCCGACATGCTGGAACAGGGCTGCTGTCCCGACCGACATGCCGAGCACTGCCGTCGCGCGAGGCGTCTGCTGGCCGCCGCCCGGGCGAACGGGACGGGGCTGTCGCCGGCGCTGGAAGAGCGCATCGAGCGACGGCTCGAGCAGGCGCACGGCCCCAACGCGGCCCTGGTTGCCGACTGCCTCGAACTGGCACGCCAGGCCGAAGGCTGGGCGGCGGAGATGGACTTCCGCTTTCTCTACGACGAGGACCGACACCTGTTTCGAATCGGCTTCGACGTGGAGAACGCGGTGCTCGACGCCAACTGCTACGATCTGCTCGCCTCCGAAGCGCGCCTGACCAGCCTGCTGGCCATTTCGCGCGGCCAGGCGCCGACCAAGCACTGGCTTCACCTGGGCCGGCCGTTCAGACGCTACGGCGGGCGCCGCATCCTGATGTCCTGGGGCGCGTCGCTGTTCGAGTACCTCATGCCGCGCATCTTCAGCGCCACGCCGGTCGCCGGCCTGCTCGAGACGGCCAGCATCAACGCCATCGACCTGCACCGCGACTTCGCCGACGCGCACGGCGGCATTCCATGGGGCATCTCGGAGTCGGCCTACTACCAGCTCGACGAGCAACGGCACTACGCCTATCGAAGCTTCGGCGTTCCGGGCCTCGGCTTTCGCCGTGACCTCGGCGAGCGCCTGGTGGTCGCTCCTTACGCCAGCCTCATGGCACTGCCGTACCGTCCCGCGGCGGTCATCGAGAACCTGGAGAAAATCGCTGCGGTGCACGGCATCGGCTTGTTCGGCTGCTACGAGGCGATCGACTATGGCCGCCGGGCCAGCGACAAGCCGCGCCGGGCGAAGATGGTCAAGGCCTGGATGAGCCATCACCAGGGCATGATCCTGGCGGCCATCGACAACTACCTCAATGACGACATCATGGTGCGACGGTTCCAGGCCGACCGCCACGTTGCCGGCGTGTCGATGCTGCTGCACGAACGCCTGCCCAGGCTCACGCCGGAACTGGCCATTCGCGGGCGCTTGCAACCCGAGCACACGCTGGCCGTTGCCGCCAGTCCCGAGGAATGGACGATCGACCCGCGGGGTGAGAAGCCGCGCCGCTACAGCCTGCTGTCGAACGGCCAGTTCAGCACGGCACTCAACGCCAAAGGGGGCGGGGGCAGCTGGTGGCAGGGTATCGCCGTCAACCGCTGGCAGCCGGACATCACGACCAATCGCGACGGCAGCTGGGTCTACATCGCCGAACCCGACGAGGGCCGCCTCTTTTCGATCGCCGCCGACCCCGCCGGCGGCGAATGCCAGGTCGTGCAGGCGCCGCATCGGGTCGAGTACCGCTGCCGGCGCCACGATCTGGTTTGCCGCATGCACGTCGCCATCGCCAGCCAGCACGACGTGGAAGCCCGCAAGCTGGTCATCAGCAATGAAACCGGGAATCCCCGGCGCCTGGTCGTCGCCGGCTTCGCCGAGCTGGCCATGGCGCCGGCGCGCGATTTCGAGCGCCACCCGGCGTTCGCCCGACTGTTTATCGAAAGCGAATGCCTGCCCGCCGACCAGACCCTGATCTTTCGCCGTCGGCCCAGGAGCGACGAGGAGAAATCGCTCTACGTCGGCCACGTCATCGTCTCGCCACCGGGTGCGCGCTACGGATGGGAAACCGACCGCGGCCGCTTCATCGGACGTGGCGGCAGCCTGCAGCGGCCGGTCGGGCTCGCGGCTGGCATCGAGGGCCTCGGCGGCTCGACGGGTGCGGTCGTCAACCCGGCCAGCGCGGCCGCCGTCGAGTTCACCATCGAGCCCTACGCCCGGGTCGAAATCGGCCTGCTGACGGCGGTGGCGCGCTCGCGCGAGGAGCTGCTGGACGCGCTCGGCCACTATCGCTCGCCGAGCCGGATCAACTGGTTGTTCGAACAGGCGGGCATGCAGACGGCGCTGGAACTTCATCACCTGCAGATGCCGCCTTCGGAAGTGCAGTTCGCCATGCAGCTGGTGTCGGCCATGTTGGAACCGAATCCCGGGTGGCGCCGCGGTCTCGAGCGCGGTGGCGAGCCGCTGCAGGCCTTGCTGTGGTCGCGGGGTATCTCCGGCGATTGGCCCATCATCACGGCCCTGGTCAGGGAGCGGCGCGACCTGGGCGAGATCGAGCGCCTGGTACGCGCGCACACGCTTATTTCCGGCCGCCAGTTCCGCTCGGACCTGCTGCTGGTCGATGAAATGGCCGCCGGATACGAACAGATCGGCCGCGACCGGCTGCAGGAACTGGCCGAATCGGTGCGCGCGCGCACCCAGCGGGTCCTGTCCGGACAGATCACGGTCATCCCGGGCTGGGAGCTCTCGGCCGCGCAGCGCAGCGCGCTGCTGGCCTGCGCCAGCGTGGTGCTCGACCTGGACGGCGGCGACCCTGCCGGCCAGCTCGAAGCGCGCGAGTGCGATCGCCTGCCGCCGATCGTGCCGTCGAGGAACGCCCAGGATCCCGACCAGGCCACCGAGCCGCTCGGGCGGCCGCCCGATCTCCAGTTCGACAACGGCATCGGCGGATTCAGCCCCGACGGCCGCGAGTACGTCATCCACCTCGAACCGGGCCAGCACACCCCCGCGCCCTGGTGCAATGTGCTGTCCAATCCCGGTTTCGGCACGCTGGTGACCGAATCGGGCAGCAGTTTTACCTGGGCGGGCAACAGCAGCGAGTATCGCCTGACCGCCTGGCCCAACGACCCGGTGCTGGATCCGTCGGGCGAGGTCATCTACCTGCGCGACGAGGAAACCGGACAGGTCTGGACCCCCACGCCGGGGCCGAGGCCGGGCCCGGGTGCCTGCCAGGTCCGGCACGGGCTGGGCTACAGCCGCTTCCTGCGCCGCGACAGCGGACTGGAGCAGACACTCGACATCCACGTCGATGCCGAGGATCCGGTCAAGGTCTGCCGGCTGAGCCTGGTCAACCGCTGCGGCTGGACGCGCCGAATCACGGCCACCTGCTACCTCGAGTGGGTGCTCGGCAACCGCCGCGGCGACACCGCGCTGCACCTCGACTGCGACCTCGACCTGGAACGCCACGCCCTGCTGGCGAGCAACCGCTACGACCGCTTCGCCGGCCAGGGGCACGCCTTCGTAGCCAGCGACCTGCCGCTGCACGGGTTCACCACCGACCGCACGGAATTCCTGGGGCAGGGCGGCTCGCCGGATGCGCCCGCGGCGCTGTGGCGAATCGGTTTGAGCGGCTCCCTGGCGCCGGGCACCGATCCCTGCGCGGCGCTGCAGGTCCACCTCGACCTGCCGCCCGGCGAGGAACGGGTGGTGCATTTCATGATCGGCCACGGCGCCACGCGCGAGGCGGCCCTGGCCCTGGCCGAGCGCTGCATTGGCGCCGACTACGCCGAGCGCAGCTCCACGCAGGCGCGCCGACACTGGCGGCAACTGCTTTCGGGCGTGGAGCTGGAAACCCCCGATCCGACCTTCAACCTGCTTTACAACAACTGGTTGCCGTACCAGGCCATCACGTCGCGCCTGTGGGGGCGCACCGGCTATTACCAGTCCAGCGGCGGCTTCGGTTTCCGCGACCAGTTGCAGGATGTGATGGCCATGACCTGGCTGGCGCCCAGGGAGGCGAGGGCGCATATCCTGCATGCAGCGTCCAGGCAGTTCCCGGAAGGCGACGTACTGCACTGGTGGCACGAGTCCCCGCTGCGCGGGGTCAGGACGCTTTGCTCCGACGACCTGCTCTGGCTGCCCTTGGTGACGGCGCACTACATCACGGCCACCGGTGATGCCGCCATTCTCGACGAGCAGGTGGCCTGGCTCGACGGTGCGCCGCTGACCCCCGGCGAGCCCGAGCGCTATGCCGAATACGGCCGGAGCCCGCGCGAGGCAAGCCTGTTCGAACACTGCTGCCGGGCCATCGACCGCGCCAGCACGGTCGGACCGCACGGCCTGCCGGTGATCGGCAGCGGCGACTGGAACGACGGCTTCAACCGCGTCAGCACCACCGGCCGCGGCGAGAGCGTCTGGCTGGCCTGGTTCCTGGTGCGGGTGCTGGGCGACTTCGCGCGGATCTGCGACTCCCGCGGCAGCAACGAAAACGCCGCGCAGTATCGCCAGCTCGCCGACCAGCTCGTCCAGCGCGTCGAGACCCATGCCTGGGACGGGCAATGGTACCTGCGCGCCTGGTTCGATGACGGCACGCCGCTGGGCTCGGAAGACAACGAGGAGTGCCGCATCGACCTGATCGCACAGGCCTGGTCGGTACTGGGTCCGAGCGAGCCGCCCGAACGAGCCGCCACGGCCATGACCTCGGCCCTGGAGCAGCTCGTCGCCGACGACGCCCGGCTGATCCAGCTGCTTCGTCCGCCGTTCAACCGCATGCAGCACGATCCGGGCTACATCCGCGGCTATCCGCCGGGGATTCGCGAGAACGGCGCGCAATACACGCACGCCGCAACATGGGCGCTATGGGCGTCCGCCCGGCTGGGATGGGCGGACCAGGTCGAGCGCCTGCTGGACATTCTCGATCCGGTCAGGCGAAGCGCCGGCGAGGAAGCGGCCCGACATTACCGGCTGGAGCCCTACGTGCTCTCCGGCGATATCTACAGTCAGGGCGACAATCGCGGACGCGGTGGCTGGAGCTGGTACACGGGTGCGGCGGCCTGGGCCTGGCGCGGAGCCGTAGAAGCCGTATTCGGGCTCGAGCGGCGGGGCGACCGGATGGTCATCCGGCCCTGCCTGCCGCCGTCCTGGAAGCGCTGCCGCGTGACGCTCAGCGCCGGCGCTTCTCCCTACGTCATCGAATACAGGCAGACCGCCGGCGCCGACAACAGCGCCTTGCACATCGAGATGGACGGGCAAACGATCGAGGGCAACGTCATCGATTTCACCGACGACGGCGACGCACACCACGTCATCGTGGCAGTGCGCCGCACACAAGCGGATTCTAGACGACCGTAACCAGACCCGGCGCGTGCGCCGTCACCTTGCTGCTTACGCTCCCCAACAACAGGGACTTGATCCTGGAGAGCCCGCGCCGGCCCATGACCAGGTGCGTGCCCGGGTTGTCTTCCATGAACGCGACGATTTCCTCGGCCGGGTCGCCGGTGAGGACGTGTTTGTGCGCGAATTCCTTTCCCAGGCGTTTCTCGGCGGCCAGGAAGATCTTCTCCGATTCGCTGTCGCGCATCTTCTCGAGGTTCTTCTTGGACGTCTGCTCGTCGAGTCCCGACGGCGTGGCCGAGAATCCGCGGTGGTGAGCGAACACGTAGAGCGCGGACAGTTCGCGACCCATGGCCTTGGCCAGATTGCGGGCCTCGTCGAGTGCTTCGAAGGACGGATTCGATCCGTCCAGGGCGATGACGATGGAGTGGTTGCTGGTCATAAGAGGCTCCTGTTCAGCGTCGGTGGCGGGTAGGTCAGCGTTCAGCTTCTCAGAATGGGAGCTGCCCCCGTTTGATCTCGATCAGACCACGGCTAAGACGCTGTAGTCCGCGCCTGTTGATCCAGGTCACGCCCCCTATTCTGGAGTGCGCTATCGTTGGGGTCCGTTGCACGTCGATGCAGCGACAATGAATCGGTAACGGTATCCACACGGCCGGAAAGACAGTCGGGCCAGTGCGACTGAACCGTTTGTACCGGTTTGGGCACTGAATAGCGTGTCAGGATGGAGATTCCCGGACGGGAGCCAATCGCGCATGACCGATCACGAGCATGAATTCGATAGCAGCGGGGAGATACGGGAAGCCGTATTCGTCGCTCGTGGCGTGACCAAGGTCTACGTCATGGGTGAAGTCGAAATTCACGCGCTTCGCGGCGTGGACATGGAGCTTTACGGCGGCGAGCTGGCCGTCCTGCTGGGCGCTTCCGGATCCGGCAAGTCCACCTTGCTCAATATTCTCGGTGGCCTGGACACGGCGACCGGCGGCCGGGTGGAATACCGCGGGCGTCAGCTCACCGGCGCCAGCGATCGCGAGCTCACCCGGTTTCGCCGTGAGCACGTCGGCTTCGTGTTCCAGTTCTACAACCTCATTCCCAGCCTGACCGCCCGCGAGAATGTGGCGATCGTGACCGAGATTGCCGACGATCCCATGCCACCGGAGGATGCGCTTTCGATGGTCGGCCTGGCCGACCGCATAAACCACTTTCCCGCCCAGATGTCGGGCGGCGAGCAGCAGCGCGTGGCGATCGCCCGGGCCATCGCCAAGCGACCGAGCGTTCTGTTGTGTGACGAACCCACGGGCGCCCTGGACTCGAAGACCGGCGTTCGCGTCCTTGAGGCCATTCGGCGAATCAACGAAGAGCTGGGAACGACAACCGCGGTAATCACGCATAACGTGGTGATCGGCGACATGGCCGATCGAGTCATCCAGCTCAGCGATGGCCGCGTGTCGGATGTCCGTATCATTGACCGGCGCAAGCCGCCGGAAGACCTGAGGTGGTGATCGGCGGGCCTTCGGTGAGTCGTCTCGGAGATGGCGCGGTCCGTTGACATGGCATTGAGCACCCTCAACCGCAAGTTGCTTCGAGACCTGGGTGAGTTGAAGGGTCAGGCGGCGGCCATTGCGGTCGTGATCGCCGCGGGCGTGATGACACTGATCCTGTCGGCGACCAACCTGGATTCGATCCGCTTCAGCCAGGAGCGGTTCTACGACGAATACCGTTTCGCCGACGTGTTCGCGCAACTCAAGCGAGCCCCGGAGCGGCTCAGTGATCGCTTGCGCGACGTCGACGGCGTGGACCAGGTTCACACACGGGTCCAGGCGCCGCTGCGGCTCGAGGTGCCGGGGTTCGACGATCCCGTGCGCGGGCGCGCCGTCTCGATTCCAGACGGCGGGCAGCCCACGGTCAACCGGCTGTATTTGCGCGAAGGGACATTGCCGGAGCCGGGAAGCACCAACCAGGTCGTCATCTCCGAAGCCTTTGCCCAGGCCCACGATCTGCATGGCGGAGACCCGCTGTCGGCGATCATCAATGGCCGTCTGGATACACTGATCGTCAGCGGTGTGGCGCTGTCACCGGAATGGGTCTATACCATCGGGCCGGGCGACCTGCTGCCCGACTACAAGCGTTTTGCCGTGTTGTGGATGAATCGTCGAGCGCTGGCACGGGCGTTCGACATGGACGGCGCTTTCAACAGCGTGGCCCTGACGCTGCAGGCGGGCGTCGCACCGGAGGGCGTGGTCGATGAGCTGGATCTCGTCCTGGAGCCGTACGGCGGAATCGGCGCGCATGGCCGTGACGAAGTGGTCTCCCATCGCTTCCTGTCCGACGAGATCGACTCACTCGAGGTCATGGCCTGGGTTCTGCCCGTCATCTTCCTGGGCGTGTCCGCCTTCCTGCTCAACGTGCTCATGGGCCGCATCGTTCGCACTCAGCGGCAGCAGGTGGCGCTGCTCAAGGCTTTCGGCTTTACCAACGGCGATATCGCCTGGCACTACGGGCTGCTTACCGGGCTGATCGTGGCGCTCGGCGCTGTGCTCGGTGTCGTTCTGGGGGCCTGGGCGGGCGATGCCATGGCCGAGCTTTATCACGAGTACTATCGATTTCCTGAACTGACCTTTCGACTGCGGGCGCGAATCGTCGCGCTGGGCATCCTGGTCGCCGGCGGCGCCGCCATGCTGGGCACCTTCCGCGCGGTATCGGAGGCCGTGGCGCTGGCGCCGGCCGAGGCGATGCGTCCGCCGGTTCCCGAGACGTATCGCCGAAGTCGGCTGCTTGACACGCGCGCGGGTCGCTGGCTGAGCCAGACCTCGCGAATCATTGCGCGCAACTTGGGCAGGCACCGGCTCAAGGCCCTTTTTTCCGTGCTGGGCATCAGCCTTTCGGCGGCGCTGCTGCTCGTCGGCAGCTACCAGTTCCAGGCCGTGGACCATCTGATCGACACCCAGTACCGGCTGGTCCAGAAAATGGACGTGGTCCTGACGTTCAGCGAGCCGACCTCGGCCCGCGCGACGGCGGAGCTACGCCACCAGCCGGGTGTCGCTTTCGTGGAAGGCTTCCGCAACGTTCCGGTTCGGCTGATCCATGGTCACCGGAGTTACCGAACGGCGATTCAGGGCATGGAGGCCGAACCGGACCTGCGAGGGCTTATCGATGAACACGAGCGCCCGGTGCAGCTTCCCGCGGAGGGGTTGTTGCTCACCGATCACCTGGCAGCGTATCTCGGGCTGCGGGTGGGTGATGCGGTGACCGCCGAAATCATGGAGGGACACCGCGACACCGTCGAGCTGCCGGTCGCCGCGACCGTGGCAGAGCCGGTCGGCGTCGGGGCGTACATGCGACGCACGGCACTCAATCGATTGATGCGTGAAGGGCCGGCAATTTCGGGCGCCTGGATGCTGGTTGACGAGTCGCGTCGCGACGAGCTCTACGACGCCTTGTGGGATGTTCCGAGGGTGGCCGGGATCGGGCTGATGAATGAGGTGGAATCCAGTATTCGTTCCTACATCGACGATACGCTGCTCGCCACAATGGGCATCCTGTTGCTGTTGGCCGGATCCATCGCTTTTGCGGTGGTCTACAACAACGCTCGTATCGCGTTCGCCGAGAGGTCGCGCGAACTGGCGACGTTGCGCGTATTGGGTTTCACGCGAGGTGAAGTCGCCTGGGTGCTCATCGGAGAAATCGCTGTGCTCGTTTTGGTATCCATCCCCGCCGGTTGGTTGATCGGAGCTGTGCTGGCGAAATGGTTGACCGAGGCGATCAGCACCGACTTGTTTCGCGTGCCCTTCATCATTACGCCATGGGTCTATGCGTTTTCAGCCGCGGGTGTGATCGTGGCCGCGACGCTGTCGCTGCTGATGATTGCGCGCCGACTTCACCGGCTGGACATGATTTCGGCGCTCAAGGTGGAGTAGGGCGTCTGGCAATGTCATTATCCGTTTTCGGGAGAGCGCATTCATGAGCACACGCAGAAACGTCATCGTGGCGATTGTTGCCGGCCTCGTGCTGGCTTTGCTGATCCTGGCCCTGATGCCGGCGCCAGTTGAGGTCAGCACGGCCGAGGTCCGGCGTGATCGTTTCGTCCAAACAATAGAAGACGAGGGGCGTACGCTCTTGCGCGACAGCTATCCAGTCCTCGCGCCGATCGATGGTTACCTCCGGCGGGTGACCCTGGAGCCGGGTGATTCCGTCGAGGCCGGCGACACGCTGTTCGTGCTCGAACCCGCGCCCGCCCCGGCGCTGGATGTGCGTTCACGGCAGCAGGCCGTGGACGCTCTGGAAGCCGCGCGGGCGCGCCTGGAAGCGGCGCGCGCGGAGCACGACAACCGGGCCGCGGAAAAGCGGTTTGCCGAAAACGAATACCGACGGCATCAGCAACTCTTCGAACGCGGAGTGGTATCGACCACCGAAATGGATCGAGCACGCAGCGCGCTCGAACGCGCTCAATCAGCCGAACGCGCCGCGGCTGCAGCGGTCGAGGCGGCACGCTACGAAATGGAAAATGCGCGCGCGGTCGTCGAGGTATCGGAAGGCCGACGCTCCGACGATGATGCCCGTAAGTTGCCCATCCTGGCCCCGGTGGACGGTGTTGTGCTGCGTCGCCAGCGCTGTTGCGAGGGTGTCATCCGCGCCGGCGATCCGGTGCTGGAATTGGGTGATCTCGATGAACTGGAAATCCAGGTCGAGTTGCTGAGCATGGATGCCGTGCGCGTCCAGCCTGGCATGCGCGTGGCCGTCGATCGCTGGGGTGGCGACCAGGCCCTGGAAGGCCGCGTGCGGCGTGTCGAGCCATCCGGGTTCGAGGAGGTCTCCGCACTGGGTGTGGAAGAGCAACGCGTGCCCGTTTGGGTGGAAATCACCTCGCCAAAGGAGCAATGGGCCGCGCTTGGCGAAGGCTTTCGGGTTGAGGCCCGGTTCGTGATCTGGGAATCCGACGACGTGGTGCAACTTCCCACCAGCGCCGTATTCCGACACGAGGGTTCGGAAACGGTTTTCATCGTCGACGAGGGTCGCGCTCGCGCCCGGGCGGTCGAGACAGGCAGGCGCAGCGGATTGTCCACTCAGGTGTTGTCAGGCCTGCAGGCGGGAGACCGGGTGATAACCCATCCGGGAGACCAGATCGATGAAGGCACGCGGGTCGAGTTCGAATAGCGCGTGGCATGCGAGCGTACAGATCGCGGCCGAGGCTACGGACAAGTTCTGTATAAACCAAGAATAAATCTCTAAAAGAGCCGTAACGTACTGAACGAGCTATATTTACATGTGAGGTCGTCGCGCGGACTCAATGCAAGCGTCGATTGCGTCCGTACACGCTCAACTTTACATAATATGCATTATGCGAACTAAAGTCTGGGAACGTCAGGAGCAAAAAAGCCGCCAGATCATCCCTTCCCGATCGAGGCCGCTGCGATCAACTCGGCCGCCTCGTCGATATTGATTCGCACCATCGCCGGGTCGGTTGCCAGGTAATTCAGAGCCTCGGTTGCGCGTTGGCGAAAAGTTTCCGCCTCGAGCAAACTTTCCCTCGCCAACAATTCGATATCGGTCCTGTCATGGTCTTGGAAGCGGCCGGTCTTGGTCACCGCCAAGTCCAGGGGGCTAAGGAGGTACAGGCGCACCCGGCCGTTGTCACTCGCAAAGAGGAACTCGGCGTCGTCGAAGCATTCGGGATGGCGCAAGCCGATGTCGATCGTGTAGCTTCCGTCCAGGGCCAGCATTCGCTCATTACCGTCCCGGTCCCTGTAGGCCACGACGGGGACATCCCCGAGAATCAGAGGTCGACCGAAATGAATGTCGGCATCCTCGGAGTATCTTGCCGCTTCGGCCGTGACTCCGCCAGCTTTCTGGAGATGCATGTACGTGGCGACACCGCCTGCCAGAAACGCGTCGATCTCCTGGTCTGCGCGAACCTGGCCGGCAATCCGATCGAGCAGCTCATGAAGTGCATGTTCGAGACTGTCCTGCATCAGACATGACCGCTCAGGGCAAGCTGCCGAAACCGCCGGATGTCAGCGCCTCGGGTCAGGCCCCATTTGCGGGCCAGATCGTCCATGGTTTCGCCTGAAACGAATTCGTTGGCGCGCAGGGTTGCCGGCTGTCGCCGCTGACCAAGCCTGGCGCGCAATCGCGCGGCCTCTTCGAGCAGCTTCTTCCGTTGCGACTGAAACCGTGGCCCGCCCAGCTGGGCGATCAACTCCAGCAAGTAGCCCGCTCGCTGCAACACCACCGGCCTCGAAGCGAGCCCGGTGCGCGGCAGCTCACCACGCTCGATCCGCGCCAGAACCGCTGCCAGATCGGTCTCCAGCGCCCGCTGATCGCGATATGCCACGGGTTGCCGGATCAGGCGCTGCCAGGGATCGGGCTGCTCTTCCCTGCCCTCCAGCTTCATCGCCAGTAGCTCCAGCGCCATCTCAGGCACCTGATTGGCGCCGCTGAGCCATCGGTCCACCGTCGAGTTGCTGTAACCGCCGGCGGAATTCAGCGGCTTGCCCAGCAATCGCGCCACATCCTGGCGGCGCAGGGCGTGGCGGATCATCAGGTCTTCCAATTGTGCGTTGCGGTTCATACAGTCATTCTACGCATTAGGTGCGTAGACTCGCAACTGATGCGGGCTCGCCGAATTTCAACTTGGAGACGATACGTGGCGCGCTTCGCCTGAATTCTCAGGCTCGAATCTGCACAATCGGCACAGGCAAGTCGACCGCATCCCAGGCCCGATTGGCCGTCATTGCCTCGACACCCAGATCGATCGCCAGCGCCAGACAGGCGCGGTCCCCCAGCGAGAGCCCATGGGCCAGCGTTCGGGGCAACAGCCCCGCCGCCAGGGACGCGTGATTTTCCATGAAGGGAATGGCTTCGATCCCGCCGGCGGCGATTCTACGCGTGGCTTCGCGCGCATCGTGCCCGTCGCGAGCAAATCGGCCTGCCACCTCGGAAAGGTTCACGGTGGAAATGCAGCAGTTTTCAATGACGGCCGCCACGCGCTCGTGGCCGGGTTCGCGAAACAGGAATGCCAGCAATGCCGAGGCATCGAGTACTGTCACGAGCCGTCCCCCTGCTCCCGTGCAGCCTCTTCCCGACGATCCCGAATCAGATCTCCGACTGAATCATCCGGACGCTTTCCGGCGTAAAGCGAATCCACCCACTCCTGAAGCGATTCACTGGACTCGCTTTCCGGCCGCTCGGCGCTTGCGCGGATCAGTATGGCGCGCACCTCGGCCTCCATGCTGGTGCCGGCACGCGCAGCGCGCAGCCTGAGCTTGTCGCGAACTTCATCGGGTAGATTGCGGATCGTCAAGACAGCCATTGCATCCAAGTCCCGGAGATTCAACCAGATGATAGCATTGCTGTCATTGCAGTCAAACCGGGCGCGCCTCGTCCAGGTCCAGGGTTTGGGTGGGATACGTGAGCAGATAAAGCAGCACCAGAATGCCCACCACCGGCGCCAGGCTGATCAGCTGCCACCAGGGACTCAGGCCGGCATCGCGCAGGCGCCGCGTGCAGGCGGCGATCCACGGCAGCAAAACAGCGATTGAGGCCAGCTGCATTGGCAGCGCGCCCAGGTACTCGGCCAGAATCTGAGCCAGCCCCAGGAACATCACAACGGCGAGCGCAAACCACCAGAACTCCCCGCGCGGCGTGACGCCGGTGAAATCCAGGCCCCGCACCACGCCTTCGAGCATGGCCTTCATCGCCGGCTCGCTCGGCCCCGGTTCGCTCGCCAGCAAGCGCTCGGCCGGCACTTCGAACACCGCGCAAAGCGCTCGCAAGGACTCCTGGGAGATCCTCGAACCCGATTCCAGGCGCTGAATCGTGCGCAGGTTCAAACCACTCAAAGTGGCCAGCTGCTCCTGCGACCACTGCCGCGCAACGCGCAGTTCTCGAAGTCGAACGCTATCGACGTGCATGAAAGTTCCTTAACGTGAATGCTAGGGGGACCATTATCGGGCTCAACGGCGGAAAACCACTACGGCAAGGGCCCGACAGGCACCCGCCACGGACCCGACTTCACGATCGGCCAGCAGTCAGCGCAGCGACTACCTCACTCGTGTGTGTGTTTTGACGGGGAACGATCAAGTCTACATGCAGGGCTTTGGCCACCACAATTGGAGGTCCCGGCCCGTTTCCCCGCCCATTCAATGCTGGTAGGCTTGCAAACCAGGCACAGGGGGCTGCACCAGCACGCATGAGCGACTCGCACCAGACACCGGAACAACGCGCCCGTAGTCGAATCGACCGCCTGCTGCGCGATGCCGGCTGGCTGGTGCAGGATATGGCCGATTTCAACCGCCATGCAGCCCTGGGCGTGGCGGTGCGCGAATTCCAGCTTCCCTCCGGGCCCTGCGATTATCTGCTGTGGATCGACGGCAAGGCCGCCGGCGTCATCGAGGCCAAGAAGGCCGGCGTGACCTTGAGCGGTGTAGCGGGGCAGTCGGACCGATACATGGCCGCCTTGCCCGATCATCTGGCGCGCTGGGACGACAAGCTGCGCTTTGACTACGAAACCACCGCCGACGAAACCTTCTTCCGCGACACCCGCGACCCGAAGGCCCGCTCGCGCCGCGTTTTCGCATTTCATCGTCCCGAGACCCTGCACGAGTGGCTGAAGCTCCCGGACACCCTGAGAAAGCGCCTGACTGCCCTGCCCCCGCTGGCCGAGAAGGGCCTGCGCGACTGCCAGATCGAGGCGATCAAGGGCCTCGAGCAATCCCTGGCCGAAGATCAGCCGCGCTCGCTGATCCAGATGGCCACCGGCGCCGGCAAGACCTTCACCGCCTGCACGTTTTCCTGGCGGCTGATCAAGCACGCCGAAGCCAAACGCATCCTGTTCCTCGTCGACCGCAACAACCTCGGCGACCAGACCCTCAAGGAATTCCGCGAATTCGACCCGCCCGGTGCGGCCAACCGCTTTACCGACACCTACATCGTCCAGCACCTCAAATCCAACCGCATCGACGACGACGCCAAGGTGGTCATCACCACCATCCAGCGCCTGTATTCCATGCTCAAGGGCGAGGAACTGGACACCGAGGCCGAGGAAATCTCGGGCTTCGAGACCTGGGGGATGGAAGACGGCGAGATCCGGCCGCTGAACTACAACCCCGACATCCCCATCGAGACCTTCGATTTCATCGTCACCGACGAGTGCCACCGCTCCATCTACGGCCTGTGGCGCCAGGTGCTGGAATACTTCGACGCCCATATCATCGGCCTGACCGCTACGCCGTCGAAGCACACCCTGGGCTTCTTCAACCAGAACATCGTCGCCGAGTACGACTACCCGAAATCCGTGGTCGACGGCGTCAACGTCGGCTACGAGATCTACCGCATTCGAACCCGGGTCACCGAGGAAGGCGGCAATATCGAGGTCGAGGACCCCGGCTTCCAGGTACCGGTCAGGGACAAGCGCACCCGCGCCATCCGCTACAAGGAACTCGACGCCGACCTGGAATACACCGCCAGGGAACTCGACCGCTCCGTGGTCAACCCCAACCAGATCCGCGCCGTGCTGCAGGCCTATCGCGACCGGGTGTTCACCGAGCTGTTCCCCGACCGAACCGGCGAGTGGCTGCCCAAGACCCTGATCTTCGCCAAGGACGACAACCACGCCGAGGAAATCGTCCACGC
>CAZSGS010000022.1:0-8881 GCA_964606365.1 uncultured Wenzhouxiangella sp.
CCCCGGATGGGCTGGAATGGGAGCAGGCCGAGGAGGTGCCGGTACGCGCCACCCTGACGCGAGTCGATTTTTCCGGCGGCCGCCTCTGGGCCGTGGGGCACGACACGACCATTCTCTCCAGCAGGGACCTGGGTAGGACCTGGACGCTCCAGCATTTCGATCCGGAAGCCGAGCGCCCCCTGCTGGATGTGCACTTCTTCAACGCCAACGAAGGCCTGGCCATCGGCGCCTACGGCCTGATCATGAAGACCAGCGACGCTGGCAGCAATTGGGAATCCATCGAATTGGCCGATGTGGTGACTTCAGAGGCGATCGACTGGGGAGACGCCGCCGAAGCCGCCGAGGAGCTCGGCGATGGCCCCGACGAGGAAACAGGCCCGTCCGAAGGGTACTACGACGCCTCGCAGGATTTCGATCGTGGCTGCTATGAATTTCTCGAATGTCATCTCAACGCCGTTCTCGCGCTTGACGACGATCGCCTGATGATTGCCGGCGAGCGCGGTTACGGTTTTCGCAGTACCGATGGTGGTGAGACCTGGGAGAGCTTCCGCTTCCCCTATCCCGGTTCGATGTTCGGCTTCGTACCCGCCGGTGACGCAATCCTGTCCTTCGGCCTGCGCGGCAATGTTCAGCTCAGCCGGGATTTCGGCGACAGCTGGGATGTGCTCGAACCGGGCGTTCAGTCCACCCTGATGGGCGCGGCGGTCAATCCCGAAGGCGACCCCGTGATTGTCGGCGCCGGCGCGGCCGTGTTGACCTACAGCGTTGACGACGAATCGTTTCAGGTCAGCGAGGATCGGCTGGGAAGTGACTATGCGGCGGTAATCTTTAACAATGAAGGCACGATGATTCTGGCCGGAGAAGGCGGGTTGACACATGACTGAAGGACCGACAATGACCCGCCGCGTGGCTGATTTCGTGTTCAGCATTCGTCCGCTGATTCTGCTGCTCTTCCTGCTCGGCACGGCGGCCATGGTGTACTACACGCTCCAGTTGCGAGTCGACGCCGGCTTCAAGAAGCAGTTGCCGCTCGAACACGAGTACATGCAGACCTTCATCGACTACGAACGGGACTTCGGCGGCGCCAACCGTGTCATGGTCGCCCTGGTCGCGCGCGACGGCGAGATGTTCACGCCGGAGTTTTTCCGGGCGTTCGAGGAGGTCAGCGACCGCGTGTTCTTCGTGCCGGGCGTGAGTCGTGCCAGCGTACGCTCCATCTTCACCCCCAACGTACGCTTCGTGGAGGTCGTGGAAGACGGCTTTGCCGGCGGCAACGTGATCCCGGCCGACTTTTCGCCGTCCGAAGAGATGTTCAAGACGGTCCGTTCGAACATCATCAAGTCCGGGGAGGTCGGGCGGCTGGTCGCTGAGGATTTCTCCGGCGCCATGGTCTGGGCAAACCTGCTCGAGGAAGACCCATCGACCGGCGAGACGCTCGACTATCAGGATGTGGCCGAACGGCTCGAGGCGATTCGCGCCGAATTCGAGAACGAGAAGCACAGTGTGCACATCATCGGGTTTGCCAAGATCGTGGGCGATGTGGCCGACGGCGCTCGCGGCGTCGTTCTGTATTTCGGCATCGCCTTCCTGATAACCGCCGCGCTGTTGCTGCTTTATTCCCATTCGATCTGGTTGACCGTCCTGCCACTGGTCTGCTCGGTCACCGCCGTGGTCTGGCAGTTGGGCATTCTGAGCCTGCTCGGCTTCGGCATCGACCCGATGAACATTCTCACGCCCTTCCTGGTCTTCGCCATCGGTGTCAGTCACGGCGTGCAGATGATCAGCGGTTGGAACGCCGAGAAGCTCTTCGGCGGCCACTCGCCCATCGGTCTGGTCCAGCAGGGGATTGGGCTCGAGGACGTGAAGACGGTCTCGAGCCTGGAAGCGTCGAAGGCCGTGTTCGCGCGCCTGCTCGCCCCCGGCGCCATTGCGTTGCTGAGTGACACCATCGGCTTTCTGACCATCCTGCTGATCAACATACAGATCATCCAGGAGCTGGCGATCACGGCCAGTATCGGTGTGGCGGTGATCATCTTCACCAACCTCGTGCTGCTGCCCGTCCTGCTGTCCTACGTGCGTCTGCACAACGAAGACAAAAAGCGCGAGAAACAGTACGCCAACAGCCAGAAACCCAGCCTGATCTGGGACTTCATGGCCAGGTTCACGCAGCGCGGGTTCGCCGTAACGGCCGTTGTAATCGGTGTAATCGTATTCGCGGCCGCCTGGGTCAAATCGCAGGACATGAAGATCGGCGACTCCGAACCCGGCGTGCCCGAGCTGCGCGAGGACGCCCGCTACAACCGGGACGCAAGACTGATCGCCGATCGGTTTTCCCTCGGCACGGACTTGATCAGCATCATCGCGCAGACGCATACCGGCGCCTGCACCGAATCCTACGACGTGATGCGCGCCATCGACCGTTTCGCCTGGCATATGCGCAACGTCGAAGGCGTGCAGCAGGTCATCACGCTGCCCATCGTGGCCAAGATGGTCACCGCGGGCTGGAACGAAGGCAATCTGCGTTGGCAGGTGCTGCCGCGCAACCCGTATATCCTGCGCCAGAGCCTGCAGAACGTCGATACCGACAGCGGGCTGCTCAACAGGGACTGCAGCGCCATGCCGGTCATGGTGTTCACCGAGGATCACCGGGCCGAAACCATCGACCGCGTGGTCAATCGCGCCCACGAACTTCAGCAAGAAGTGGAAGTCGAGGCGCTCGGCTACGAACCCTCCGGCGAGGCGGCTCACGGCCAGTGGCCCGAGGACGGTGATGCACCGCCGCTGATCTTCAGGCTGGCAACCGGCAACGTCGGCGTGATGGCGGCCACCAACCAGGAGGTCGCCAAGGCGCAGACGCCGATGCTGATCTACGTCTACGCGGCCATCGTCCTGCTGTGTCTGATCACGTTCCGGACCGTTCTGGGCACGCTGTGTATCGTGCTTCCGCTGGTGCTCGTCAGCTACCTGGCCTATTCCCTGATGGCATTCATGGGCATCGGGCTGAAGGTCAATACCCTGCCGGTCGTGGCGCTCGGTGTGGGTATCGGTGTGGACTACGGGATTTACATCTTCAGTCGCATGAAGAGTTTCCTCGACGAAGGCGTGTCACTCGACGACGCCTATTACCGGACCTTGCGCCTGACCGGCCGCGCCGTGTTCTACACCGCCGTGACCCTGGCCGTCGGCGTTGGCACCTGGCTGTTTTCCGATCTGCAGTTCCAGGCCGACATGGGCGTCCTGCTCGGTTTCATGTTCATCTTCAACATGATCGGCGCGATGATCCTGCTGCCGGCCCTGGCCCGCCTGTTGCTGGCCTGGCGCGAGAAGGGTCGGGAGAAGGCCTGAGCGATCGAATCAGTCGCACCATGCGCAGCGTTCTCGACGGAGGGCGCTGCGCACACTGGAAGACGACCCTCGTGTCGCAGGCGGTTCCTTGCATTGCTGAGAGTCAGCGCCTCGCGGTCGCAGTCCGGTCATGACTGATGCCGCCCCCAGGCCCATCGCCGTCCTGTCTTCCGGCGGCAAGGACAGCCTGTTCATGCTCGACGCCGTCCGGCGAAGCCCGACGTGGCAGGTGGCAGCGCTGGTCACCACGGTCAACGAAACCAATCGGCGGGTGGCGATGCACGGTACGCCCGAGACGCTCCTGCGCGCGCAGGCGGAGTCGCTCGGTCTGCCGCTGACCGTCGTCGGCTTGCCGGAGGGCTGCGACAATCGCGAGTACGAAAGCCGGCTGGCTGAAGGGCTGGGTGCCCTCGGGGAGCACGGCGTCGATTCCATCGCCTGCGGCGACTTGTTCCTCGACGACATCCGGCAGTGGCGGGAACAGAGCTTTCGCGCCATGGGCTGGAAGCCGGTGTTCCCGATCTGGCACACGCCCACCGACCAGCTGGCGAGAACCCTGGCCCGCGAGCCATGGCGGGCCGTGATCACCTGTATCGACAGCCGGGTACTGCCCGATACCCTGCTGGGGCGCCCAATCGACGAAGCGCTGCTGGCCGAACTGCCCGAAGGCGTCGATCCGTGCGGCGAGAACGGCGAGTTTCACACCTTCGTGTGCAATGGTCCCGGTTTCCACCGGCCCATCGAAGTCCTCGGCGGCCGTCGCGTCCTGGCGCACGAGCGCTACCTGATGCTGGATCTGCAGGCGGCCTGAGCCGACCCAGGGGTGCCACGGGCGGATGCATCGCGGCTTTGTCAGTCTGCCGAGCGATCCTCTCCCGCTGCGCCGATGGATCCCACCAGGCGGCAGACGTGCGTGATCCCGTCGATGATGCGGGGGGTGGGCCGCACCAGTAATTCCGCGTCTACGGTCTCGAGTCGGGTGCGCCCCCGCTCGACCATCCGGGCGTCGCGCCAGATGGCCAGCGGGTCGGAATCCGGCTGGTCGGCGCCGGCGATGACCAGCTCGGGCGCGCGGGCGATAACCGCCTCGCGATCGACGGCCGCGGCCTCGGTATCCAGATCGTCGAACGCATTGCGGGCGCCGCAGGTCTCGAACACCTCGGTGATCACGTGGCGGGCACCCAGGGTGAACAGCGGCTGCGCCGAGACCTGGTAGAAGATCGAGACCTCGCCGTCGCGCCGGTGGTGGCGATCGCGCAGGGTGTCGAGCGCCTCCCGGAAGTCCGCCGCGGACGCTTTCGCCCGAGCGCTCGAACCCAGTCGACGTCCGATGCGTTCAATGGCCCTGGCGATGTCCGGCAGCGTCCGCGTCTCGACCCACAGCACCTCGATGCCCAGCCCTTCCAGGCGCTCGGCCGCGGCCTCGGGCGTGCCGCCGGTCCAGGCCAGGGCCAGGTCGGCCTCGAGGCCGAGAATCGTTTCCATGTCGAAGCGGAAGGCGTCGCCGATGCGAGGAAGCTCGCGCGCCGCCTCCGGCCAGTCGCTGTAGGCCACGGCGCCCACGAGCGAGTTGCCCGCCCCGGCCGTAAACGCCAGCTCCGTCAGATGCGGCGCCAGACTCACCACCCGCGGCTTCTCCTGGGCGACCAGCAGTGCGCTGAACGCCAACAGCAAGAACGCGCAGAGTGGCCGCATGCCCCTGGAGAGCCGCGAGTCCCGAGTCCCGAGTCCCGAGTCCCGAACCCTATATTTGATACGCATAGGCCAAGGTCAGGGTCAGTACCAGCCACAACAGCATCATCAGCGGCAGGCCGACGCGCACGAAATCGTTGAACTTGTAGCCGCCGGCGTTCATTACCAGCAGGTTGGTCTGGTAGGCCATGGGCGTGGCAAAGCTCAGGTTGGAGCCGAACAACACCGCCAGAACGAAGGGTTCGGCCGGAAGCATCAGTTGCTGCGCCAGGCTGATCGCAATGGGTGTGCCGATGACGGCCGCCGCGTTGTTGGATACCACGTTGGTCAGCGCCGCCATGGCCAGCATGAGCAGGCCGAGGATCGCCCAGGACGGGATGCCGAAGCTCAGCACCAGGAAGATCTGCGCCAGCCAGTCCGCACCGCCGGTGCGCATCAGCGCCGCCCCCAGCGCCAGCGACGCGACGATGATCATCACCACCTGGATGGACAGGGCGTTCATCGCTTCCTTCCAGTCCAGGCAGCGCGTCAGGAGCATGGCCAGGACGCCCGCGACCGCACTGATGGCGATCGGCAGGATGCCGAATGCCGCGACGATCACCACCACGGCCATGATCGCCAGCGCGATCGGTGCCTTGGCGGTCTTGGGCAAGTTCACCGAGCCGTCGAGCACCAGCAAGTCGCCACCCTCCTTGATCTGGTTGAGCCTGGAGCTCGGCGACTGCACCAGCAGCACGTCGCCGGATCGAAGCACCGTGTTGTCCAGGCCGGTCGACCGCGTCTGGTCCTCGCGGTTGTAGCGGTGCAGCGCCAGCAGCCTCAGCCCGTAGCGCGACAGCAGCCGCGCCTCGCTGATGCGCGAACCCACCAGCCTGGACTGCGGCGTGACGGCGACCTCGGCCACCTTCTGGTCGCCCGGCCCCAGGGGATGGGCGTCATCGACCTCCACGTCCCCGGAGAACAGCCGGCCGCCGAGCAGGTGGGCGAACTCGCTCAGGTTGTCGCGCGTGGCGGTGGTGGTAATCCGGTCGCCGGCCTTGAGTACCACGTCCGGCAGCGGCGTGACGAACACGCCGGGTCCGCGCTGGATCTTCTCCACCTTCATGCCGCCGCCCGAGCGTTCGATGGCCTCGGCCAGCGTCTTCCCGACCACGTCGCTGGCCTTGCCCAGGCGGATCTGCGCGGTGTAGAGGCGCTTGACGGTCGACTGCATGGGTACCTGGCGTTCGGGTATGAGACGCGGGGCGATGAGCCACAGGTAGAGAATGGAAACCGCCCCGGCAATCGCGGCGGGAACGATGAAGTCGAACATCCGAAAGGGCGCCACGCCCATGTCGGCGGCCACGCTCACCACCAGAAGGTTGGTCGAGGTGCCGATGGTGGTCGACATGCCGCCGACGATGCTGACCAGGCCAATCGGCAGCAGCATGCCCGACGGCGACTGCCCGGTGCGCATGGCGACCCCGATGAGGATCGGCAGCAGCATCACCACGATGGGTGTGTTGTTGATGAAGGCGCTCAGCACGGCGCAGACCAGCAGGGTGGCGAGCAACGACAGGGCCGGCGCCTTGCGCCACGAAATGGCCAGGGCGCGCCCGACCGGCTCCAGCGCACCGGAACGAATCAGGCCGTGCCCCAGGATCATCAGTGAGCACACGGCGATCAGGGCCTGGTGGCCGAAACCGGCGTAGAAATCGGTGGGGCTGAGCGCTTGACCGCCGGGGGCGACGTAGGGAAAGATCTGGAAGCCGATGGTGAGAATGGCCAGCACCACCAGCGAACTGGTCTCGAGCGGAATCCGGTCGCGCGAGAACAGCACCAGGGCCAGGAGCACCAGGAGCAGGACGCCGAGTGCGTGATAGTTGGGCAGGGCGAGGCTCATAGCTTGCCGATTTTACGCACAATCGGCTGTCGGGAGTCAGTCCCGGGATTCGGCCAGTTGCGCCTCGAGTTCCCCGAGGGTGTGCACGGGAGCCAGGCAGCGTCGACCCAGGCAGACCATCGCCACCGACCGTTCACTGTTCACCAGCGGCGCGAGCAGTTCCGGCAGGTCCTCGCCCGCACTCTGCGGCGGCAGCCGGTAGACGTCGAAATCGCCTGCCTGCGCCAGCTTGCGATGCCAGTCATCGACCGCGCCCGCCGGTCCGGCCAGGAGGACCTGCGGGCGCGGCGACTCCAGGGCGCGCCAGGCGCGTACCAGCGTGGCATGGCCCAGCACTGAGCGCTCCATGTCGCCGCGTGCGGCCTCCACGGCGCGGTGTGCGGCCTCGATCAGCCCGGCATCCCCGATCAGGTGGCCCAGTCGGGCCAGGCCGCGTGCGGCCTCGCCGGCGCCGGCCGGCGTGGCATCGTCGGCATGGGCCAGCGGGCGGGTGAGCAGGGATTCGTAATCGACAGGCGTGAGGTAGAGGGCACCGCTGGTTTCGTCTGCGAATTGAGCGACGATGCGCCGGGCGATACGGCGGGCCAGGTTGAGCCAGCGCTGCTCGAAGCGCCAGCCCAGTAGTTCCAGGCAGGCCGCCAGCACGCTCGCATGCTCGTCCAGCAGCGCGGTCTGTGCGCTCTTGCCGTCGCGCCAGACCGCGCGCGGCGGCTCCTGGCCGAACAGGTTGACGGCCACCGCGTCGAGGCCGCGCGCGGCCCGTTCGAGCCAATCCCCGCGCTGGAGCAAACGTCCGGCTAGGGCCAGGTTCTCGATCGCCAGCCCGTTCCAGCTCGACAGCATCTTGTCGTCTCGTCCGGGCGCCGGGCGCTCCTGCCGGGCCGCCAGCAGCCGTTTTCGGGCCGATTCCAGGCGTCTGTCGATCGCTTCCCCGGCGAGTGCCTCCTCCACCAGTTCCGTGCGTGAGCGTGCGATCACCAGGTGCCAGTGCTTGCTCTCGAAATTGGGCGGCCCGTCCAGCCCGAATCGGGCGCAGAAAAGGTCGTGTTCCTCGGTGCTCAGGCGTTCGACGGCTTCCTCGCGCGTCCATGCGTAGTAGGCGCCTTCGCCGTCTTCGTTGTCGGCATCCAGGCTGGCGGCGAAGCCGCCCACATCGAGCGACATCTCTCGCTCGAGCCATTCGGCCAGGCGTTCGCATACCGCACGAAAGTCCGGCCGATTCCAGCGCCGGCTTGCACGGGCATACTGTCCCAGCAGCAGGGCGTTGTCGGAGAGCATCTTCTCGAAGTGCGGAATCTCCCAGACCGCGTCGACGCAATAGCGGAAGAAACCGCCGCCGAGGTGATCGTGCAGGCCGTGGCAGGCCATGGCCGTGAGCGTGTCGCCCAGCATTTGTGCCGGATGCTCCCCATCGACTTCCGCGAGCGCGGCGAGCAGCGGCGCCTGTGGAAACTTCGGCCCGTCGCCGAAACCGCCGTTTTCGCGGTCGAATCGCGCACCAGCCTCGGCGATGAGCGACTCCAGCGTCGACTCGAGATCGGCTTCGCCGCCGGGGCGCGGCGTTGTCACCGCCTGCAGTGCTTCCTGCACCTGCAGGTGCTGGCTGCGCAATTCCTCGCGCCGGGTCGACCACACCTGGTGGATGCGGGCCAGAAGGTCGCCGAAAGCCATCATGCCATGGCGGGGTTCGGGCGGAAAATAGGTGCCGGCAAAGAACGGCGCGTGGCTGGCCGGGTCGAGAAACACGGTCAGCGGCCAGCCGCCGCCGCGCCCGGTCAACAGCTGGTGCGCCAGCTGGTAGATCCGGTCGAGGTCCGGGCGTTCTTCCCGGTCGACCTTGATGTTGACGAAATGCGCGTTCATGCGCTCGGCGATTTCGTCGTTCTCGAAGCTCTCGTGCGCCATCACGTGGCACCAGTGGCAGGCGCTGTAGCCGATCGACAGCAGGATCGGCCGGTCGAG
>CAZSGS010000022.1:8891-13529 GCA_964606365.1 uncultured Wenzhouxiangella sp.
CCGGGCCATGGCCAGCGCCTCCCGATCCCAGGGCTGCCACGCCACCGGGTTGTCGGCGTGTTGAAGCAGGTAGGGACTGAGGGCTTCGCCCAGGCGGTTCTCGTTGGCGTATTCGGTCATGGGGGCATGGTAAAGCGTTCGGGGACTCGGGGCTTGGGACTCGGGACTCGGGACTCGGGACTCGGGACTTGCGAACTCGCGGACTACGGACTAGGGACCACGGACCACGGCGTCTCCCCTCCGGGCGCGGTGCGATCTGCGATAATCTTCGCCCATGAACCAGTCCGAATTCTATTTCCACAGCATCGATCCGGTCGCCGTCGAGATCGGCGGTTTCGCCATCTACTGGTACAGCCTGATGTACCTGGTGGCCTTCGGGGCCTTCTGGTTGCTGGGCCGTGTTCGCGCCAGGCGCGAAGACGCGCCGATGCAGCCTCACCAGGTCGGCGACCTGCTGTTCTGGGGTGTGATCGGCGTCATCGTCGGCGGCCGCCTGGGCTACGTGCTTTTCTACGGCTTCGACCAGCTGATGAGCGATCCGCTGTTCGTGTTCAAGATCCGCGACGGCGGCATGAGCTTCCACGGCGGCATGCTCGGCGTGCTGGTCGCGCTCTGGGCCTACGCTCGCCATCTCGGCTGCGGGTTCCTGCGGCTGGGAGATTTCGTCGCGCCGCTCGTGCCGATCGGCCTGGCGGCAGGGCGCCTGGGCAACTTCATCGGCGGTGAATTGTGGGGCCGGACGACCGATGTCGCCTGGGCGGTCATCTTTCCCCAGTCCATCCAGGCCGGCGGACGGGCTTCGCAGACGCTTCACGAGCAGTACCTCAGCGGTGCGCTCGACGAATTCGCCCGCCATCCTTCCCAGCTCTACCAGGCCGCCCTGGAAGGCCTGGCGCTGTTCTTGATTCTGTGGGTCTACTCGGCTCGGCCGCGCCCCACCGGTGCCGTCGGCGGCGCCTTTCTGGCCGGCTATGGCGTCTTCCGCTTCATTGCCGAGTTCTTCCGCGAACCCGATGCGCATCTCGGTTACGTCGCGCTCGACTGGATGACCATGGGTCAGATCCTGTCGCTGCCGATGTTCGTCGCGGGCATCGCCCTGATGACCTGGGCCTACCGGAGTCGCGAATGAAGAACTACCTGGCCCTGCTACGGCACGTTCGCGAACACGGTACCCGCAAGGACGATCGCACGGGCACGGGCACGCTGAGCGTGTTCGGGCACCAGTTGCGCTTCGACCTGGCCGATTCCTTTCCCTTGGTCACGACCAAGAAGCTGCACCTGAAGTCGATCATCCACGAGCTGCTGTGGTTTCTCCGGGGCGAGACGAACATCGCCTATCTCAACCAGCACGGCGTGCGCATCTGGGATGAATGGGCGGACGAGTCGGGCAGCCTCGGCCCGATCTACGGCACGCAGTGGCGCTCGTGGCCGACTCCGGAAGGTGGATCGATCGACCAGCTCGAAGCGGTGGTGGAGCAGATCCGGCTGCGCCCCGATTCACGTCGGCACGTGGTCACGGCCTGGAACCCGGCAGACCTGCCCGACGAGGCAGTCTCGCCGCAGGAAAATGCCCGTGCGGGGCGGATGGCGCTGGCGCCCTGTCACTGCCTGTTCCAGTTTCACGTGGCCGACGGCCGGCTCAGTTGCCAGCTCTACCAGCGCTCGGCCGATTGTTTCCTGGGCGTGCCGTTCAATATCGCCAGCTATGCCCTGCTCACGCTGATGGTCGCGCAAGTGACCGATCTCGAGCCCGGCGAGTTCATCCACAGTTTCGGCGACGCCCACATCTATCTCAATCACCTTGAACAGGTCGACGAGCAACTGGCCCGTCAACCGTATCCCGCGCCGCGCATGCGCCTGGTCAATCGGCGCGAACGGCTGCAGGATTTCGAATTCGACGACTTCGCGCTGGAGGGTTACCGCTGCCATTCCGCCATCCGGGCCCCGATCGCCGTGTAGGCAAGCGGCACCGGGGCCGAGTGGTGTCGGTCGCCTCAGGATCCGGCGAATGCGTCGGCGCCGTCGACCTCCGAGAGCTTGCGGAAAACCGCCAGCGCCGCGCCCACGAACAGCGCCATCGAAACCCATAGTCCCGACAGGAATCCAACGACATTCTCCGGCCACGCGCCCTCGAAGTAGTCGACTGCGGTCGCAGTGCTCTCCGCGGGTGTGAAGCTCATGCCGCTCATGGCGGTGTAGTGCATACCGCAGACCGCCAGGCCCATCAACAGCGGACTGAACAGGCGCAGCGCGCCGCGCCAGTGCACGATGATGCGCAGGGCCGCGGTGGCGGCCACGATGGCGATTCCGATCGACAGCGCGGTGACCAGGTTGTCGTGCTGCATGTTCATGGACGTGCGCATGGCCGACATGCCGACATAGTGCATGGCGGCCACGCCGAGCCCGAAGGCGAGTCCCGCCGCCAGCCAGGCCGCGATGCTCTCGCGCCAGCGATAGGCCACGAACAGCCCGATGCCGGAGAGCAGAATCGGCAGGCCGAGTGAGAGCAGCGTCGTGTTCACGTCGTAGGTTACCGGCCCTTCCATTCGGAACGCCAGCATGCCCGTGAAATGCATGGCCCAGATGGCGCAACCGCCGAACACCACGGCCGCGAGTGCGAGCCAGCCGAAGTTGATGCGCCCATTGCGCTCAACGATGAAGTCGGCCAGGTAGAGGCTGATCAGCGCGCCGATGACCGAGATTCCGTAAGACAACGCAACCAGCGACAAGTCGTGGCTGCCCAGAAAGCTTTGCATTGATTTCCCCTTGCGTGTGTGTGGCCCTGTGGATCACGAGCGGAAAAAACGGTACACGACCGTCAATCCAGGTGGCGTGAACCTCCGTCTGCGAACCCGTCACGTGGCAACGGCGCGGTCGGTCGGTGCCGCGCCGCGGGGACGCAGGCGCGGCGGCCGCCATCGCCGGATGCGGCGATTCGATTCACGACGCTCATTCTTCGCTGCGCGCCCAGCCGGGCCCGGCGGCATCCTTCAGCGTCGAATCCAGCCACGGGAGCACCTTCGGCAGCACGACGCCCCGATCGGATATCAATGCTTCATGGGAATGATCCGGCACCCATTGGAGGCTGGCGTCGGGCAACGCTCGCTTCAGCATCCGTCCATGGTCGGCTGGTATGAGTTGGTCCGCCCGACTGTGGACGAGCAGGACCGGCGCATCGACCGCTTCGGCCGATCTGATCGGCGCGGCGTTGTCCAGGTTCGCACCCGACAGCCTTTCGGCATGGGCCAGCGCCCGGGCAATCCGCTTGTCGGTGAGGAAAGGTCGCACGATCGTGGGCGAGAAGCGCCGAATCGCCCGCGTTAGTACGCCGTCCAGTCGCGCGTAGGGCG
This sequence comes from uncultured Wenzhouxiangella sp., assembly GCA_964606365.1. Taxonomy (GTDB): domain Bacteria; phylum Pseudomonadota; class Gammaproteobacteria; order Xanthomonadales; family Wenzhouxiangellaceae; genus Wenzhouxiangella. Next base: position 12,242 of record CAZSGS010000022.1, read on the forward strand.
CAACGGCGACGATCGCGTCCGGCGCGGTCCGGGCGGCGGCCAGCAATGCCGTCGACGCCCCCATGGACGTGCCGAACAAGACCAGGGGCGGTGCGTACTCTTGGCGGCGCCTGGTCCAGTCGATGACCGCCTCGAGATCCCGGGACTCACGCGTTCCGAAAGTGATGTTCTCGCCGCCGGAACGGCCGTGGCCGCGCTGATCGTACAGCACGACATCCCAGCCTCGAGCGGCCATCTCCATGGCGTAGAAGAGCATCGCGCGGGATTCGCCCTGCCAGCCGTGGACGGCGATGATCGTTCCTCTCGCTGGCGCCCGAGGCGGACCCACCGGCGGCCGGGCCCGGAATCCGAACCGGATTGATCCGTCTTCCCGCTCGCTCGTCGCCCGATTGGGATAGTCTCCGGCAGGAAGCACCGAGACATTCAGTGCAATGCCATCCGCCGGCGAACGGATGCGCGTGGTTTCCACGAGAATGTGCTTCGCCGCGTGGGTTTCCCAGGCTTCGTCCAGCTCCTTGCTGAAGATCCCCGCTGGACGATCGAGATTCGGTGCGCGGACAATCCGCTCCCCGATGTAACTGGCGCAGCCGGTCATGCCCAGCGCGATAATGACGATCAGAAGCTGGCGGGGTCTCGAGCGGGCCGATGACATGGTTGTCCGGAGCTGATGGAAAACCGGCTGCAGCGGATGGCAGGTATCATGGAATACTGGTACTCAAAGAGTCAACTCGTGCAGGAACTGGTACTGGTCGCCGCCATGGCGAGAAACCGCGTGATCGGCCAAGAGGGCGGCATGCCCTGGCACCTGCCCGCGGACCTGCGGCATTTCAAGGCGGTGACGATGGGTTGTCCGGTGATCATGGGGCGGCGCACGTTCGAGTCGATCGGACGGCCGCTGCCGGGTCGGACGAACATCGTGATCAGCCGCTCCCGTCCTGATCTGCCCGATGGTGTCGTCCGGGCCGGCAGCCTGGACGAGGCAATCGCGATCGAACCGGTCGGTCGCGTGATGGTGATCGGCGGCGGGCAGGTCTATCGCGAGGCGCTCGCCCGCGCGGATCGGATGGAGCTGACCCTGATCGACGCGGTCGTCGCCGGCGACACGCTCTTTCCCGAGTGGTCGGCGAGCGAGTGGCGGCTGATCGGCATGCGCGCCAGGCCCGCCGACGACGCCAACCCCCACAACATGGTCTTCACGACCTTCGAGCGAGCCTCTTCGCGCAAGTGAGGCGTGCCGACGGTACAATATGCGGCCCGCCAAGGCTCTGATGACGCATGGCAGCCGCTT
>CAZSGS010000022.1:13539-14487 GCA_964606365.1 uncultured Wenzhouxiangella sp.
GCCAACCTCGACCAGTACTGGCCGGACAAGCGCCGCGTCACCATCGTCGGCGCCGTCTGGAACCTGATCCTGGCGGTCGGCAAGATCGCGGCCGGCATCGTCGGCCATTCCCAGGCGCTGATCGTCGACGGCATGCATTCGCTCTCCGACATGGTCAGCGACGCCGTGGTGCTCGTGGCCGCGCGCTGGAGTGCCATCGAAGCCGATCACAACCATCCCTACGGCCACGGCCGCATCGAAACGGTGGCCACGGCGATCGTGGGCGTGCTGCTTCTGGCGGTGGCCATCGGCTTCATTGTCGATGCCGTCCTGCGCCTGCTCGACCCCGATCGACTGATGCAGCCCGGCTGGCTGGCGCTGTGGGTGGCCGGTGTTTCGGTGGGTATCAAGGAGGCCTTGTTCTGGTACACGCGTCGCGTGGCCAGGCATTCCCGGTCCAACCTGATCATGGCCAACGCCTGGCATCATCGATCGGATGCGCTGTCGTCGATCGTCGTGATCGCCGGCGTGATCGGGGCGATGGCCGGCTACCTGTGGCTCGACGCCGTGGCCGCGATTCTGGTGGCCGGCACCGTGGCCGTCATGGGCGGTCGATTCGCCTTCGATTCGCTGGTCGAGCTGGTCGATACCGCCGTTCCGCCGCGCGAGCAAAAGCAGCTGGCGAAGATCATCCTGTCGGTTGACGGTGTGCACGATTTCCGTGATTTGCGCACGCGACTGATGGGCGGTCAGATCGTCATGGATGTGTGCATCCTGCTCGATCCGCAGCTCACCCTCGACGAGGCCAACCGCGTGGCCGCCATGGTGCGCACCCGGCTGCTGAGCGAGTCAACCGAAGTCTTCGATGCCGTCGTCAGCGTCGCGCCGTTGCGCGCCCCTCGGATGCGGCGCTCGGCCTAGTGTACCCCGTCACTCATTGTGTAACTTATAGAGCGCGCCTGAGCCGAC
>CAZSGS010000023.1:0-5014 GCA_964606365.1 uncultured Wenzhouxiangella sp.
CTCCAGGCGGTCGAACTCGCGGATATTGATCAGCATTTCGTGGATACCCTTCTCCATGCCGCGGCGGTCGGTCGCCTCGGCCAGGCGTCGGATGCTGTCGACGATGGCGATCCACCAGTTCATGTGCGTCGCCGAAAGCTGGGCGGCCACCGCAACCAGGTCGCGCGTCATCGACAGGGACTCCTCGCCCTCGCGCTTGAGCGCCACCAGACTGTCGAGGTCGGGATGCTTGCGTTCGAGCTCGTCGAGCATTCGGCTCACGACCCGCGGGTCGCGCTCGAGTTCCTTCGACGAGGTCGGCTCGGCATTGGGCTCGAGAAACGCGATATCGAGCAGGGACAGCAGGTCGCGGAAGGATCCGCGCAGGCTCAACCACATCTGCCGTCGGCGCCGATGCTCGAGGTAGCGCTGAATCAGGCCGAGCAGGCCGACCAGGAAGAACGCCTCGATGCAGAACACGACCAGTTCCGGCACCAGCTCCCCTCGGAACTGCCCGCCGCCGCTGCCGAACACAAAGTACAACCACAGCCCCACGCCGGTGACGGCGAAAATCACCATCAGGGCGACGATGAAGGAACGGCTCACGACCCGGTGTCCGAAGGTGATTCGTCGTCGTCGCGGGCGAAAGCGCGCACCACCCGCGCGATTCGATCGGCTTCCTGCCGCGTCAGGTCCAGCGGCAGGTTGGCCACGTAGACGGTTTCATCGTCGCGTAGCGCGATGGGAACGATATTGGAGGGATTCTCGGTCGATTCCAGGGTGATGCGCTCGGCCACCTCGCGCTCGGGCGTGAGCGACCCGCGCGGGACGGCGCGGCGCTGTTCCCCGCCAACGCTCTGGAATCCGGCCGGACTCTCCGTCCACGCCAGGAAGTCGATCCGGGCCATCCGCACGCGTTCGGTGTAGAGCGACAGGGCCTCACTGCGAATACTCGAACCTTCGAGTTTGTGAAAACGCGAAGCGAGTGTGTCGACGTCGAGCTTGCGAATGTCGGCCCGCTCGGCATCGGTCAACTCGGCCTCGAGTTGCTCGACTGCTTTTCTCCTCGCGCGCGCTACCGCCGGATTGATCATCCCTTCCATCCCGGCGTGCTTGAGGAATTTCAGCAGGGTATCAATCGAGTACGAACCGTCAGGCATCATGTCGTTGTTCTCCGGCTGCCGTTGTTGCGATCGTTCGAAGGCACCAGCACCCTCTTCGACCGAGTTGAGTATATCAACGGCGCGACCGCCGCCAGCGCAGCAGCCAGGCAAGGGCGAGGCCGGCCAGCAACACCAGGTAGGCGCTGACGACGGCGATGATATTGCGATTGAGGTCGTCGAACTGCAGGGTCAGATGCAGACCGACCAGAACGCCCGCGGCCACGACAAGCGCGAGAATCGCCGGCAGCCGATCGGCCAGCCAGCGTTTCCCGGTCAATCCCCGCGGCCCCGAATAGGCGTACAGCCACAGCAGGAACACGGTAACGGGCAGCAGGATCAGGGCGTCAATCAACATCGGGTTCTCCAGTCATTGCTCATTGTGCCGGTTCGGCCCCGGCGCATTCAGGCGTCGTCCGACAAGCAGCCCCGCCGCCGCAGCGGCCAGCCACAAGACGAGCGATATAACCACATGCCCTCCGGCGCGCGCGGGATGGTCCGCCAGGGCGAGGGTTTCCACCGCGAAGGTCGAAAAAGTCGTCAGGGCACCGCAGAAGCCGGCCATCAACCCCAGGGAAAGCGCCGGCGGCAGCCGATGACGGCCACCGGATTCGCTGAACGCCAGGATCAGACCGATCACCCCCGCGCCTGCGGCATTGACCATCAGCAAGGCCAGGGGCAGTTGACCGGGCGCTGCCGGCCAGGCGGCCAGGACGAGCATCCGCAGCAGTCCGCCGGCCAGGCCGCCGAGGGCCACCGCCAGGTAAACGCCGATCCCGCCGCTCGAACTCACGCCCGGTCGCCTACCGACAGCGAAGCCAGCCACCAGCAAGCCATGGCCAGCACCAGGCCGACAAGGACCGAGGCCAGCACATAGACCGCCGCCCTGCCCCGGCGGCCCGACTGCCACAGGCTCACGGTTTCGAGGGAGAAGGAAGACACAGTCGTGTAGCTACCGAGGAAGCCGGTGGCCAGGAAAGCCACAAGGTAAGCATTCGACTGCCAGGCGCTTCCGGCGAGCAGGCCGGCCAGCGCACAACCGCTGAGGTTGACCGCCAGGGTGGCCGACAGCGGGTAGCGAAAATCGCGACGCAGGACCCACTGCCCCAGCGCGAACCTCGCCACCGTGCCCGCGGCGCTGCCGAGAGCGACCAGGCCGGTCACGAAGATCGAAGGCAGGTCGCCCGTCACCAGGCTTCAGACCGAGGCGAGCCTGAACTCGAGTTCCGGCAGGCCTTCGACATGCGCGCGCACACGCTGGCCGGCATTGAGCGCGGCAACTCCGGCCGGGGTACCGGTAAAAACCACGTCGCCGGGCGCGATGGTGACCGTACGCGAGAGCCGCGCGATCAACTCCGGCACGGGCCAGAGCATCTGACCGAGCTCGGCCGACTGGCGGCGCTCGTCGTCCACGGACAGGGTGATCGCTGTCTGAGGGTCAGGACGCCAATCGCTTTTGGGCACGATCAGGCCGACCGGTCCGGCCTGATCGAAACCCTTGCTCATTTCCCACGGCTGTCCGGCTTGCTTGGCGCGCGCCTGGACATCGCGACGCGTCAGGTCCACGCCCACGGCGTAGCCGAAAACGGCGGACTCGGCCCGTTCCGGCGAAAGATCGCGCCCCCCCTCGGCCATGAAGACGACCAGTTCCACTTCGTGGTGCAGCTCGGCCGTTTCGGGCGGATAGGCCACTTGATCGGCATGCACCAGCGTTCGCGCCGGCTTGGAAAAGAACACCGGCTCCGAACGCTCGGGATCGACCCCCATCTCGCGGGCGTGCTCGGCATAGTTTCGACCCACGCACCAGGCATGGCGCGCCGGGAACACCCGGCCGTCGCTGATCGGTAACGCCGGGGCGGACCATGTCACCGCCTTCGTGCTCATCCCAGCAACCGGATACCCACGGCGTCGCGCAGGCGCTCGATGAACGGCCGGCTGATCTCGCGCGCGCGTTCGGCGCCGCGCTCGAGCTCCTTTTCGACCTTGTGCGGGTTGTTGATCAGTGCCTCGTAGCGCTCCCGGGGGCCTTCGAGCTCGGCGTTGATCAACTCGAACAGCTGCTGCTTGACCTCGCCCCAGGCGATACCGTCGGCAAAGGCCTGTCGCATCTCGGCGCGCTGGCGCTCGCCGGCGAAAGCCGCGTAGACCGAGTACACGGCCGCATTGTCTGGATCCTTGGGCTCGCCGGGCTCGAGCGAGTTGGTCTTGATCTTCATGATTGCCTTGCGCAACTTCTTCTCCGGCAGCCAGAGCGGAATGGTGTTGTCGTAGCTTTTCGACATCTTGCGCCCGTCGGTCCCCGGCAGCGTGGCGACATGTTCGTCGACAACCGCCTCGGGCAGCGTGAAATGCTCGCCATAGCGGTGGTTGAAACGCCCGGCGATGTCCCGCGCCATCTCGAGATGCTGAACCTGGTCGCGCCCGACCGGCACACGGTGCGCATTGAACATCAGGATATCGGCGGCCATCAGCACCGGGTAGGAAAACAGTCCCATCGTGATGCCCCAGTCCGGATCCTCGCCGGCCTCGACGTTGTCCTCGACGGCCGCCTTGTAGGCATGCGCCCGGTTCATCAGGCCCTTGGCCGTGACGCAGGTCAGCAGCCAGGTCAGCTCCGGAATCTCGGTGATGTCGGACTGGCGGTAGAACACCGAGCGCGAGGTATCGAGCCCCAGCGCCAGCCAGGTCGCCGCGATCTCCAGCGTGGACTGCTGCACGCGCTGTGGATCCTCGCACTTGACCAGGGCATGGTAGTCGGCAAGGAAGTAGAACGAATCGGTACCGGCGTCGCGACTGGCAGCAATCGCCGGCTTGATCGCGCCGACGTAGTTGCCCAGATGCGGCGTTCCGGTCGTCGTGATGCCGGTGAGGACTCGCTTGCTGGCGGTCATGATGCAGTGTCTGGCGTGTTGGGAACGCGTTATTGTAAGCCCGGTTGACGCTCTGTTGTCTGTATTCTGGAATCCGTGGTCGGTAGGCCGTTTGCAAGCCCCCGACACGGACTACGGACTACCGATTTCGGATTACGGACCACCCCCATCCGCAAGCCACCAACGCCCCGACATGACACCAAACCTGATCGAAGCCACCTACGTCGCCACACGCCCCGACCACGACCCGGAGACGCTGGCGGAGAACATCGCCCGCGAGCAGAGTCTCGAGATCGTTCCGGAGCTGATCCCCGCTGAAATTCGTGAGCGCCTGCTCGGCCGCGTCCTCGGCGTCGAACAACTCGATGAAGACCGCTGGGCGCTGAACATCGGCTATCCCGAGGCGCTTGCCAGCCGGCAGATCGGCCAACTCCTGCAACTGCTCTACGGCAACGTGTCCTTCTATCCGCGCATTCGCCTGACGGCAGTCAGGCTGCCCGATTCGCTGCTCGCCGAGCTGCCAGGGCCGCTTGGCGGCGTCGAAGGAATTCGCCGGATCACCGGGGTACACGAGCGCGCCATGCTGATGACGGTACTCAAGCCGCGCGGCAGCAGCTCGCAACAGCTTGCCGACCTGGCACTGCGCTTCGCGCGCGCCGGCGGCGACATCCTCAAGGACGATCAGAACCTGGTCGAGACGGACATTCCCGAATTCACAAGACGCATTAGATTATGCGCTCAATCCATTGATAAAGCTTCAGAACATATCGGAAAGCGCTGTCTCTACCTGCCGCATGCCGCCGGTAGCGGCGATCATCTGAAACGGCAGCTCGAAGCCGTGGCCGAAGCGGGCCTGCACGGCGTCGTACTCTGCCCCTGGGTCATGGGCCTGGAGACCGCCGCCACCGCCGCGAGCGAATTCGAACTGATGTGGCTGGCCCACCCGGCGATGGCCGGCAACCTCACCGAGCCGCGCGATCGAGGCGTGAGCACCAGCGTACTCCT
>CAZSGS010000023.1:5024-14326 GCA_964606365.1 uncultured Wenzhouxiangella sp.
CCGGCGCCGACATCAGCATCTTCCCGGGAAGCGGTGGACGAATCAGCTCGAGCCACGACGACGAGGCGGCGACCTGCCGGGCACTGAGCGCCCCCCTGGGATCGATGCAGGCCACCCTGCCCTGCACCGGCGGCGGAAAGCGGCTCGAACAGGTTTCGGCGGCGGGGCGGAAACTCGGTCCGGACTTCGCCGTGTTGGTCGGAGGTGACCTGCTCAGACAGGGCGCGAACCTGGAAGCGGCAACGCGCGAGGCGATCGACGGCCTTTTGTGATCTAGTGTACCCCGTCTCGAACGACCGGCATCGGATCCATGGCCTCGTCGACAGCCACCATCGCCAGATGGCCTTCGATGGCGAGATTCTGTGTGCCGCTGCGCGAGCTCTCGAGCAGGATCTGAACGCGTACCGTCACGGAAGTGTCGCCCACCCGGGTCACCTCGCCGACGAGTTCCACGATCGAGCCCTGGGGAATCGGCACCTTGAAATCGACTCGATCCATCGAGACGGTGACCACCTGGCAGCGGGCAAAGCGGGTCGCCGTCAGGAAAGCCACCTCGTCCATCCACTTCAGGGCCGTGCCGCCATAGAGCGTGCCGATGGGGTTGGTATCCTGGGGGAAGACCAGCTTGGTGATACGGGTGCGTGAACGCGCGATCTGTTCGGAATAGGCAGCCATGCGGGAAGTATAACCGCCCGCCGGAAAAAAGAGCCCCGCGATCGAGCGGGGCTCCAACACGGGCTTGGGGCACAAACCCATGGCACAAACGTTGTCGACAGAGTAACCGTGCCTCAGGCGGCCGCCTTCACACTGCTGCTCGCACCCTCGGCATCGAACACCGTGGCCACAGCGGCCTTGAGCTTGAACCCTGGAAACTTATCGCCAATTATCAGAATTCTTGTTCAACTCCTTGCAAAGATTAATTTAATTGGCCCGTTCCGCGGCGACAATTTGCTGCCGAGCGATCGAGTTCGGGGCACTTTCAAGCATTCTCAAATTGATTGTTCCGATTGCCGCCATAGTTACTTGATATGATGCGGCGCATGAACCTGCGCGCCCTTCAGTACCTCGTCGCACTGGCCGATGTTCGTCATTTTTCACGGGCGGCCGAACGATGCCATGTCAGCCAGCCGACCTTGAGCACCCAGGTTCGCAAGCTCGAGGAAGAACTCGAGGTGCAGCTGGTCGAACGTCATCCCCGGCAGGTCATGCTTACACCGGTGGGCGAGGAAATCGTCAGGCGCGCGCGAACCTTACTGGGAGAAATGGATGCCATCCGCGCCGTTGCTCGCCAATCGCGCGACCCGCATAGCGGCACGGTACGCATCGGCATCTTTCCGACCCTGGCGCCCTACTTTCTCCCGCATGTCGTTCCAGGGCTGCGCGAGACGTTTCCACGCCTGACGCTGCGACTGTACGAGGAGAAGACCGAGAACGTGATCCACATGCTGGCCGAGGGGAAGCTCGACGCGGGCCTGCTGGCCCTGCCCCTGAACGAAGAGTGGCTGACCAGTCGCACCTTGTTCGAGGAGCCCTTCGTTCTGGCCTTGCCCCGAAACCACCCGCTGGCCGCGAGAGAGGAAATCGACATGAAGGACCTGGCAGACCAGGAACTGCTGCTGCTCGAGGACGGCCACTGCCTGCGCGACCAGGCGCTCGAAGTGTGCCAGCTGACCGGCGCTCACGAGAAGCTCGACTTTCACGCCACCAGCATGGAAACCCTGCGCCACATGGTGGCCGCCAATGCCGGCATCACGCTGATGCCCACGCTGTCGATCAAACCACCGCTCGCCAGCACCGACAACCTGGTCACGCGCCCGTTCAAGCGACCGGGGCCGAAGCGCACCGTCGCCATGGTCTGGCGAAAATCCTCGGCGCTGAGCGGTTTTCTCGAGGAACTGGCCGACATTTTCGCGGCCATCGACCCCGAGTTGCTTGCCCCGCCACGGGCCGGGCATCCGTAACCCAGCAGCCATGCCGGGTTGAAGTGCTTACTGGCTTTCGCTGTCCGACCGGGCCTGCTCGGCTGGAACCAGCAGATCCTCGGTGCCGACGCGCAGGCTTTCGAAACGATCCTCGGAAACGGCGAACTGCCAGGGCGCCAGCCGGCCGTCGATCGCCACGACGTCGATTTCGCGATCGCTCATCTCCGATGAGTCCGTGACATCCTGCGACGCCCCTTCCGCTGCCGCTTCGTCCGAGCCGGGTGAATCATCGGCTTCGGCAACCCGGAATCGCAGCCAGTTGCCCGCCTCGTCGGAGAAGGAAGTCGCCTTGAACACCAGGCCGTCACGGGTCTGGTAGGTCGCCTCCACGGCATCGGACGGCACCGAGCCGGATTCGTGGGGCCGGACGTCCTCCATGTTCAGCCGGGCCAGCACGTTCGCGGCCTGGGCCAGCTCCCATCCGGGCTTGACCTCGCGCTCGGCGGGCGCATCGAGCATCACCCAGGCGCTCCCTTCCTCATCGCCCGGCCTGAGCTCGACCGTATCCCCGTCCGGATGCGCAATGGTGACCGCTGCAATGTCGGATGGCGGGATATCCATGATCGCTCGCTCCAGCCATTCCATGCGTTCGATCGGCAGATCGATATCCTGGCCCATCAGCCAGGACCGGGACTGGCCTTCAACCCGAACATAGCGACCGATTCCCGCGGGGTCGCGCTTGCCGATGATCACACCCGGCAAGTCGGCTTCGGGAAAGCGAACGGCAACCCCGTTTTCGCCACCGGCGCCGACATCGTCGACGCCGAGGCGACCGAACCATTCCGGATTGTCGGTCTTCGCCTCCAGTCGCCGCGCCCGCGCCAGATCGCGCAGCAGATCGTGGATGCGCGCGAAGTCGGCCTCGTAATCGTGCTTCTCCCGCAAACGCCAGCGTTCACGCTCGCGGTGCAGGCTGGCGACCGTTCCGCCGGGCCCGACGATCTCCAGCGCTTCGATGTCGTTGATCCGCTCGTCAAGCCCCGGCAGCACGTGCTCACCAGCGGACTCCGCCGACGAGCGTTCCTCCTGCCCCACCAGGAACAGCGCCATGGCCAGGGCGGCGACCGCGCAAATACCCAGTGCGATCAGCATGTTGCGCTTCATCGAGACACCTCGTCCTTGTCACGGCGCAGGCGACGCTTGCGCCAGGCCAGTAGCAGCGCGAACAGGGTCACGAGAAAGGGCATCAGGGCGATGTTGGCCACCTTGATGCGCGTACCCAGAGCTTCGATCTCCTCGTCGAGCTCGCGACGGACCTGCCGCAACTGACGCCGGATCTCGAGGCGCTGGTCCATGAAGCGGTCGAGTTCGGCTTCCTGCTCGCCGGTCAGAATGTCGAGGTCGGTATCGCCGCGCGCCTGCTGCAGTTCGGTCAGGCGCTGCTCGGTCTCGGCCAGTTCCCCCTCGAGCCGCTGTTCGGTCGACCGCAGGTCCTCCTCGGCTTCGCGCCGCAGCGATTCAACCAGCGTGAAGGGGCGGTTGGAGGTCGCCCGGGAGCGAACGCTGATCAGGTCGGCGTTGCCGGTGAGATTGTCGATGGCGTTGATCACGAAGTCGCCGTTGTCGGCGAAGGGCTCGAGCATGGTCGTGCCGAAGGCCTGCTGACGCTGCACCCAGTAACGGTCGGCCAGCATATCGACATCGGCGACCACGATGGCGTTGAGCGCGTAAGTATCGCCCTCGTCCGCTGTCGTCTCGTTCTCGTCGCGATCTTCCTTTTCCGCATTCCCCGCGGCACCGAACGCTCGCGGAACTTCCCCGCTGAGCCGGGCCGCCAGGGTATAGCGCTCCCCGGTCGCGCCCATCTGCTCGATCAACTCCGACGGATCGGAAAGCATCTGCAGTCGCTGGGCGTCGAGCAGGCCGGACTGTCGGCTCGAGCGCATCAGCGGCTCGAGCTCCAGCGGGCTGTCCTCGGTCAGCGCCAGGCTGCCAACGCTGGCGAGGTTGACCGCTTCGAGTTCGCCGGTTATCACGTCGTCGTCGCTGAGATTGTCGCGCGTCACGCCGAGGATGCCGGCGTGCCGGACCGGACGCCGGCTCTGCGCAACGTTGACCTGCAGGGCGAGCCCTGAATCGGCCACGAACTCGTCCGCGCTGAAATCCAGCCCCCAGGCCTCGAACAGGTCGGCCAGGTTGGAAGCGCGATCCATGTTCATCGCCGCCATCGGGTCGTTCGGATTGGGTGGCGTCGCGCTCTCGGCGTAGGGATCGACGAAAGCGAGCAAACGGCCGCCGTCGGCCAGGAAACCCTCGATATCGGCCAGCAGGGCGTCGTTCAGATTCTGCGGATGCACGAGTACCAGCACGTCCACATCCGCCGGCAGGGACTCGTCGTCCGCCGCCACCGATTCGACCTCGAACATCTCGTTGATCTGCTCCTGAATGGCCCAGGGCTCGCGGCGCTGGCCGGTCTGCATATCCATTCCGCCGTCCAGGTCGATACCGCTCAGCAGGGCGGCTCTCGGCTTGTCGGGCCGGCTGAGCAGGGAGACCATGCGCGCCAGCTCGTACTCCAGGAACTGCTCGCGCGACGGCGACAGGAAGGGCAGGACTTCCAGGCCATCGACGGTATTGGTGCCGACGATGCCCAGGTAAAGACTGTCCTCGCCGTTGCCGACCGGCACCGCCTCGAGTCCGTAGCTGGCCGCCTTGTCCTCGGCCTCGCTGAAGGGTTCCGGCTCGATCCGCCGCACCTCCAGCTTGCCGCCGGAGCGCTGCGCCATCTCGTCGAGCTGCTCCTGCACGCGCCGGGCGAAATTGCGCACCGTCGGCAGGTCGGCACTGGCCTCGTCACTGAAGTAGAACTCCAGCGTGACCGGTTCGTCCAGGCCTTCGAGAATGTTGACCGTGCCCTCGCTGAGCGTATAGAGCCCCTGCTCGGTCAGGTCGACACGCATGCCCCGCAGGGCCGCGCCGCTGAGAATGGTCAGGGCCAGGAAGAGAATCGCGAGCAGCACCAGCCCGGTTGCACTGTAGACGTTCTTCATGACTCAGTCCGCCTTCTTCAGTTCGAGCACGATGCGGTTGGTCGTCAGCCAGAAACCGATGACCAGCGCAAAATAGACGAGATCGCGCAGGTCGATCACGCCGCGTGAGATCGAGTTGAAATGCACCAGGAAGCTCAGGTTGGCCACGCCGTCGAGCAGGACCTGGGGCATCCAGCCACGAAACAGATCCAGCACCATCGGCAGCCCCGACAGCAGAAAGCCGAAACAGGCCACGACCGAGAGAATGAAGGCCACGACCTGGTTGCGCGTCACCGCCGAGAGCGCTTCGCTGATGGCGAGCATGCCGCCGGCCATCAGCCAGCTGCCGACGTAGCCGGCCAGGATCACGCCGTTGTCTGGGTTGCCCAGGAGGTTGACGGTGATCCAGATCGGGAAGGTCAGCGCCAGCGCCAGGCCGACGAACAGCCAGGCGGCCAGGAACTTGCCGACCACCGCTTCGCTGATCGTGATCGGCAGGGTCAGCAAGAGCTCGATCGTGCCGTACTTGCGCTCCTCGGCCCACAGCCGCATGCCCACGGCCGGCACCAGGAACAGGTAGAGCCAGGGATGGAACCGGAAGAACGGCTCGAGATCGGCAATGCCGCGCTCGTAGAATCCGCCCAGGTAGAAAGTGAACGCGGCCGACATCACGAGGAATATGACAATGAACACGTAGGCGACGGGTGTGGCGAAGTAACCGACGAGCTCGCGCCGGAGGATGGTTCGAACGTTGCTCAGCGTCATGCCGCCTCCTCACGAGTAATGGCCCGGAACACTTCGTCGAGCCGTCCCGATTCGTACTGGAGCTGATGAACCGACCAGCCCTCCGCCTCGATCACCCGGGTGACCGCCTGAAACAGGTTGCCCTCATCGGCGGGAAAGACGGTGACCCGGGCATTGCGAACCTCGACCTCGCGCGCCTCCTTGAGTTGGCCCAGGCGCGATGCGGCCCGCTCGGGATCGTCGACGCGAAGAGTCACGGCATTGTGATAACGCGAACGCATCAGCAGGCCCGTCGGCGTGTCGTCGGCCAGCAGCTTGCCGCGGGCGATGATCATCGCACGGCCGCAAAGGGCATCGACTTCCTCCAGGATATGCGTCGAGATGACGATGATCTTGTCCGGCGCCATCTCGCGGATCAGGTGACGCACCTGCTGCTTCTGGTTGGGGTCGAGTCCGTCCGTCGGTTCGTCGAGCACGAGCACGGGGGGATCGTGCAGGATGGCCTGGGCCAGGCCGACCCGCCGCTTGAAGCCCTTCGAGAGCGTCTCGATGGTCTGTTGCATCACAGCACCCAGCTCGAGCCTGGCGGCCACATCGGCCACGCGACTCTCGCGCTCGCGGTCGGAATAGCCGCGCGCCTCGGCGACAAAGCGAAGAAACTGGGATACGGTCAGTTCACCGTACAGCGGAGCGCCCTCGGGCAGGTAGCCGATCAGCCTGCGGGCGGCCATCGAATCGGCCTGGATATCGTGGCCGAAAACCTCCGCCGTGCCGGAAGACGGCGTCAGGAAACCAGTGAGCATTTTCATGGTGGTGGACTTGCCCGCCCCGTTGGGGCCGAGGAAACCGAGGACGGTTCCGGGTTCCACTTCGAAGCTGAGGTCGTCGACGGCCAGCAGGTCGCCGAATCGACGGGTCAGGTTTCTGGCTGCAAGCATCCGTTCGTACTCTCGTTATTGATTGTCGAGCAAGGACCAGGCGTCGTCGCAGGCCACAAGCGGCAATGAGGACGGGCCGACGCATTTTCAAGACCGAATTGTGGCGCGACCGGCGGTCACGATTCAAAGGGCCGCGATACCGAGTCGAATGCACGCGCCCGAAGCGTAGAATTGGATTGTCAGGCCGCGCCGCGCATCCCGACGGACTGCATTGCAGAACGCGCCGCAGGTGTCTCCGACAGCAGCGATTCACTGCCTTGCTGCCGGAACACGCAGCGATGGCTGAATGCATTCTACATGGCTACCGGATCGACAACAGGCCTTTCCACGGACACGCGAAGCGGTTACGTTATCCAGCGATATGCAACCCGTCATTCTCGATCACCTGCCCGAAGGCCTGCTCGACCGGCCCGCAAGCCGCCTGCACGAAGTGCTGGACGGCCCCACCGTCGTCCACCTGCCGGGACGGCGGCCCCGGCCGCTGTTCGTCTGCGTGCTCCAGCACGGCAACGAGATCTCGGGCTGGGAGGCCATCCGACGCCTGCTCAAGGGTCGCTATGCCCGCGATCCCCTCCCGCGCAGCCTCATCCTGCTGATCGCCAATGTTCGCGCCGCCTCCCGCAACCGCCGCTATCTCTCCGACCAGCCGGACTTCAATCGCTGCTGGCCCGGCTCCGACACGCAGCCCGGCCCCGTCCACAGCCTGTTCGAGCGCATCACCGAACACGTGCGCGCTCAGAAGCCTCTGGCCAGCATCGACATCCACAACAATACCGGCGAGAACCCGCACTACGCGGCCATCAACCGAGTCGATCCAGCCCACCTGCGACTGGCGTCGCTGTTCTCCCGCACGGTCCTGTATTTCACCCAGCCGCGCGGCGTGCAATCCATGGCCTTCGGCGAATTCTGCCCCTCGGTGACGCTCGAGTGCGGACCGCCATCGCGCCTCGACGGCGCCGACCACGCGCTGTCCTACCTGTCGTCGATCATCAACGCCGAGGAACTGGACCGACGTCCGCCCTCGCCCGAGGACATCGAGCTGTTCCAGATGGTGGCGACGGTCAACCTGCCGCCGGCGCATTCGTTCAGCTTCGCACCCGACGGCTCGGACATCGTGCTGCGCCCCGATCTCGACCAGCTCAACTTCCGGGAACTGCCGCCGGGTACGCGCCTCGGGCACGTCAATGCACCGATCGAGCCCGCGCTGCTGGTGCGAGGACACGAAGCGGTCGATGAATCTGCCGGCTGGTTCAGCGTCGACAAAGGCGATATCCTGACCTGCAGACCCATGATGCCGGCCATGCTGACAACCGATGAACGCGTCATTCGCCAGGACTGCCTCTGTCACCTGATGGAACGCATTCCGGCCGCCCGATCCGCAGAGGACGACGACGTCTGGCATCAGCTGCCCGAGAGCCGCCCATGAACCCGAATCGCAATCCCGGGAAATCCGCATGAACGTGTTTTCCGCCCTGGTCGCCATCGCCGCAATCGTCGCAATCGTGGTGATCTCGCGCTACTGGTTGCAGGCGCGGCGCAAGCGGGCCGTCGATCGCAAATACCTCGAACGGGTGGAGACCGAATTGCGCGAGCGTATCGAAACGCTCGAGCGTATCGTTACCGACCAGCGCGACCAGTTGAGAAGGAAGATCGATGACCTCTGATCACGACAGCGCCGTGGCCCGCCTGATGGGCCTGTTCTTCAAGGGCCTGGGCACGATCATCCCGATCGCCCTGACGGTCGTCGTCGTGGTCTGGCTGGCGGGCATTGCCGAGCGTGGAATCGGTTCGATGATCAAGCTGGTGTTGCCCGAGGAGTGGTACATCACCGGAATGGGCCTGGTCGGCGGCATCCTGGTCGTACTCGCCATCGGCCTGCTCAGCCAGGTCTGGCTGTTTCGCAAGCTCATCGACCTGGGCGAGGCCATCCTCGACGGCATGCCGGTGGTGAAATCCCTGTTCAGGGCCACCAAGGACTTCGTCGAGTATTTCTCCAGCGACAACAAGGATCGGTTCAGCCAGGCCGTGATGGTACGCCATCCCGACCTGAAGCTCGGTCTGATGGGCTTCGTGACCCGGGAGGATTTCTCCAACCTCCCCTTCGGCGAGGAAGGCGAAGTCGCCGTCTACCTGCCGCTGAGCTACCAGGTGGCCGGCTATATGATCTTCGTGCCGCGGGAGTGGTGTGAACCGATCGACCTGCCCTTCGAGGACGCCATACGGCTGATCCTTACCGCCGGCATGTCGCGGCGAGGATAGCGGGCCGGGCGTGTGCCCGGCCCCGCCGTCCCGTTATCGTTCGTCGATCGCCGGCACGGCCCGATCGTCCGGCCCGATGTAGTCCGCACCCGGCCGGATAATGCGGTTGTTGGCGCGCTGCTCCATGATGTGGGCGCACCAGCCGGTCACGCGCGACATCACGAATATGGGCGTGAACAGGCCGGTGGGGATGCCCATGAAGTGGTAGGCCGAGGCGTGGTAGAAATCGGCGTTGGCGAACAGCTTCTTTTCGTCCCACATGGTCTTCTCGACAATTTCGGAAACCGGAAAGAGCGTGTCGTCACCAACGTCGTCGGCAAGCTTGCGCGACCACTCGCGGATGATGGCGTTGCGCGGGTCCCTCTCGCGATAGACCGCGTGGCCGAATCCCATGATCTTTTCCTTGACCT
>CAZSGS010000024.1:0-1215 GCA_964606365.1 uncultured Wenzhouxiangella sp.
GTGATCAACAAGATCGATTTGCCGGCGGCCGACCCCGAGCGCGTCAAGCACCAGATCGAGGACATCATCGGCATCGATGCCTCCGACGCGTTGCTGGTCAGCGCCAAGTCCGGGGACGGGGTGCGCGAGATTCTCGAGGCACTGGTCAGGCGCATTCCGGCGCCGGAGGACAAGTCCGAGGCGCCGCTGAAGGCGCTGATCATCGACTCCTGGTTCGACAACTACCTGGGCGTCAATTCGCTGGTCCGGATCAAGGAAGGCCGCCTGAAGAAGGGCGAGAAGATCCGGGTGATGTCCTCGGGCGACGAACACCAGGCCGAACAGGTCGGTATTTTCACGCCCAAGCGAAGCCAGCGCGATTCACTGGGTTGCGGGCAGGTCGGCTTCGTCGCCGCCGGCATCAAGGAGGTTCACGGCGCGCCGGTGGGCGACACCATCACCAGTGCCCGCACGCCGGCCGACAAAGCCCTTCCGGGGTTCAAGCCGCTCAAGCCGCGCGTGTTCGCCGGCATCTTCCCGATCGATGCCTCCGACTACCCGGATATGCGCGAGGCGCTCGAGAAACTGCAGCTCAACGACTCGGCACTGCAGTTCGAGCCGGAGACCTCGATGGCGCTGGGCTTCGGCTTTCGCTGCGGGTTCCTCGGCATGCTCCACATGGAAATCGTGCAGGAGCGTCTCGAGCGCGAGTACGATCTCGACCTCATCACCACCGCTCCGACGGTGATCTACGAGCTCGAGCTCAGCGACGGCGAGATCGTGTCCCTCGACAACCCGTCCGGTCTCCCGCCCGCCAACAAGATTGCCGAGATTCGCGAGCCGGTCATCCTCGCCAACATTCTCGTCCCCCAGGACTACGTGGGCGGCGTCATCGGCCTGTGCGAGGAAAAACGCGGCGAGCAGCGCGACATGCGCTTCATCGGCGGGCAGGTTCAGCTGACCTACGCCCTGCCGATGTCGGAGGTGGTCATGGACTTCTTCGACCGGCTCAAGTCGGTTTCGCGCGGATTCGCCTCGTTCGAGTACGATTTTCTGCGTTTCGAGGCCGGTCCGTTCGTGCGGCTGGACCTGCTCATCAACGGCGAGAGGGTGGACGCCCTGTCGACCATCGTGCACCGCGACCAGGCAGAGCGTCGCGGGCGGGATCTGTCGGACCGCATGCGCGAGCTGATTCCGCGGCAAATGTTCGATGTCGCGATCCAGGCGGCCGTGGGT
>CAZSGS010000024.1:1225-11148 GCA_964606365.1 uncultured Wenzhouxiangella sp.
TCATTGCCCGTTCGACGGTCAAGGCCTACCGCAAGAATGTCACTGCCAAATGCTACGGCGGCGACGTCAGCCGCAAGCGCAAGCTGCTCGAAAAGCAAAAGGCCGGCAAGCGTCGCATGAAATCGGTCGGCAAGATCGAGATTCCGCAGGAAGCCTTCCTGGCCGTGCTGCGAACCGACCAGGAGAAATAGAAGATGCATCTGGATTTCGCCCTCATTCTTACCGTGTTGACGCTGGTCACGGCCGTGTTCTGGCTCGTGGAACGGTACTATTTCCGCCGTCGCGACAGTGGCGAGGAGGCGCCGCAGGGGGCGCACAAGACCGTCGAGGTCGTCGGCTCGCTCTTTCCCGTCCTGGTTCTGGTGCTGGTGTTCCGGTCCTTCCTGTTCGAGCCGTTCAAGATTCCTTCCGGCTCGATGATCCCGACCCTGTGGATCGGCGATTTCATCGTCGTCAACAAGTATGCCTACGGTCTGCGGTTGCCCGTACTCAACAGCAAGATGATCGAGACCGGTGAGCCCGAACGCGGCGATGTGATCGTTTTCCGCTTTCCCGAGGACGAGCGAATCAACTACATCAAACGCGTCGTCGGGTTGCCGGGTGATACCGTCACCTATCGCGACAAGCAGCTCTACATCAACGGCGAGTCGATCGAGCAGGAAGCGGCCGGTCGCTGGGAGGGGGTCGGCCTCAATCGCAATCCGCCGGGGAGCAATCCTGCCCTGCGCCTCGAGCACCTCACCGGGGAGCCGCACCCGATCGTGGTCTATCCCGGCCGGCCCAATGGGCGCGTCGATTCGGTGACCGTGCCGGAAGGTCACTATTTCGTCATGGGCGACAACCGCGACCAGTCGCTTGACAGCCGGTCGTGGGGGTTCGTGCCCGAGGAGAACCTGGTCGGCAAGGCGGTGCGTATCTGGATGCACTGGGACTGCTCGCGCGGCTGTGTCGACTTCAGCCGAATCGGTGATAGAATCGAATGATCGAGAGGGCGTCGAAAACCAGAGGGATCGATAAAGATGAAATCAATGCGTAACCAGCGCGGCTTGAGCCTGCTCGGCTTCATGTTCGTTCTCGTTCTGGTGCTCTTCTTCACCTATATCGGCATCAAGCTGGTGCCCGTCTATCTGAACCACATGTCGGTGTCGAGCGAAGTCAAGGCCGTGGCGACCGAGCCGGGCGCGGCGAACAAGCCGCCGAACACCATTCGCCGCGACCTGATCCGGCGACTCGGCGTCAGCTATGTCGATTACGTCGAGCCGGAGCACATCTCCGTCGAGCGTGGCGACGCGGTTCAGCTGATCGTGGAGTACGAGGTCCAGCAGCACCTGATCGGCAACATCGACGCGCTCATTTCCTTCAGAAGTGCCGAAACGCTCCGCAACTGAACGAGTCGATCGAATTCCCGGCATCGACTACCGGTTCGACGATGTCGGCCTGCTCGAGCAGGCGCTGACCCACCGCAGCTGCGGGCCCCGCCATTACGAACGGCTCGAGTTTCTCGGCGACAGTCTGCTGAACCTCGTCATCGCCGAGCAGCTCTTCCATGCCCGACCGCATGCGACCGAGGGTGACCTGAGCCGGCTGCGTTCGCGCCTGGTTCGCGATATCACCCTGGCACGACTGGCCAGCGAACTTCATCTGGGCGATCACCTGCGCCTGGGTGTGGGCGAACTCAAGAGCGGCGGCTTCCTGCGGGAGTCCATTCTGGCCGATGTCGTCGAGGCGCTGATCGGAGCGATCCATCTCGACGGCGGTTTCCGCGAGGCCCGGCGCGTGATTTGCGAATTGTTCGCCGATCGTCTGGCAGACCTGCCGGATGCCGACAGCCTCAAGGATCCCAAGACACGTCTGCAGGAGTTGTTGCAGGGTCGCGGCCACGGCTTGCCCGAATACAGGGTCATGACCGAATCCGGGGCCGATCACGCCAAGCGCTTCGAGGTCGAGTGTCGCGCCGGTTCCCTCGCAGATCCTGTGCGGGCCGAGGCCGGCAGTCGACGCAAGGCCGAACAGGCCGCCGCCCGCCTGATGCACGACAGGCTCCTGGCCCTGTTCGAGTCCGAGTCCGGAACTTCCCACGCCAAAAGCAACCCGAGCTGACCGATGTCCCAGACGCACAGTGGTTACGTGGCCCTTCTGGGCCGCCCGAACGCCGGCAAGTCGACCCTCCTCAATGCCCTGGTGGGCGAGCGGGTGGCCATCGTCACGCACAAGCCCCAGACCACCCGTCACCGCATCACCGGCATCGTGACCCGGCCGGAAGGGCAGGCCGTGTTCGTCGATACGCCCGGGCTGCACCGGCGGCGCGACCACGCGCTCAATCGCCGTCTCAATCGGGTTGCCGCCGATACCCGCCAGGGTGTGGACCTCGTCGTGATGCTGGTCGACGCCAGCCGCTGGACGGACGAAGATCGAATGGTCCTCGAGATGATCGGGGAGCTGGAGACCCCGAAGATCCTGGCTTTCAACAAGATCGACCTGCTCGACGATCGCGCTCGCCTGCTCGAGATGACCGCCGAATTGACCTCCGAGGTCGGGTTCGACGCGGTCGTCTATCTTTCGGCCCAGAAGCACAAAGGGCTCGACGACCTGCTCGAGGAGGTTTTCAGGCACCTGCCCGAGGCCGATCCGGTATTCGATCCCGATCTCTTCACCGACAAGTCCGAGCGGTTCCTGGCCGCCGAGCTGGTGCGCGAGCAGCTGATGCTGCAGCTCCACCAGGAAATCCCCTACGGTGCGACCGTCGTGATCGAACGATTCGAGCGCACGCCTTCCCGGGTCGAGATCGACGCGCTGATCCTCGTCGCCAGCGATCGACACAAGGGCATGGTGATCGGCAAAGGCGGCCAGGTGCTCAAGCGCGTGGGCACGCGTGCGCGCCTGGCGATTGCCGACCTCTTCGGCGAACGCGTTCACCTCGAGCTGCATGTCAAGACGCGAACGGACTGGATGGACGACGAAGGCGCCCTCGACGAGCTCGGCTACAGTCGCGACGGCTGAGCGCCATGGTGCGCGTCGAGCAGCAGCCGGGTTGGGTCATCCATCGCCGCCCCTGGCGTGAGTCGAGCCTGCTGATCGAGTACATCGCGCGCGAACACGGGCGCGTGGGCCTCGTGGCCAAGGGAGCGCGCTCGGCCCGCTCGGCCTGGCGCGGGCTGACGGAGCCGTTCATGCCGCTGATGGCTTCCTGGTCGCGGCGCGGCGAGATGGGTACCCTGACCGCGCTGGAATCGAACGGTCCGCGCCGGGCGCTCTCCGGCCGCGCGCTCTGGTGCGGCCTCTACGTCAACGAGCTGCTGCTGCGCCTGCTCGAGCGCGACGATCCGCATCCCGGGGTCTTCGACGCCTGCGGCACCGTTTTCGACGGCCTGGCCCGCGGCGCGGAGGTGCAGTCGCTGCTTCTGCGGCGCTTCGAGCGCGCTTTGCTCGAGGGCATGGGCGTGGCGCCTGATTTCGGTTTCGATGCGGCCAGCGGTGAAGCCATTCGCCCCGAAGGCCTGTATCATTTGCAGCCGGAAGCAGGCTTCGTGCCGGTCCAGCGGCCCGGTCCCGGCGTGTTTCGCGGCACTTCCGTTCGTGCGCTGCAACTGGGTCACACCGACGAACGCGATACCGCGCGGGAAATGCGCGAGTTGATGCGCTTGCTGATCGATCATCACCTGGCTGGTCGCGAGCTGGCCTCGCGCCGGCTGCTGTCCGGTGCGGCAACCCGCAAGACAGGAGGAAACGAGTCATGAACCAGGCCCTGCTGGGCGTCAACATCGACCACGTCGCCACGCTGAGGCAGGCGCGCAGGGGGCATCACCCCTCGGTCGTGCAGGCCGCGCTCGTAGCCGAGCAGGCCGGCGCCGACGCCATCACGATTCACTTGCGCGAGGATCGCCGGCATATCCAGGACGAAGACGTCCGCTTGCTGTCGGCAACGATCGGGACTCGAATGAACCTCGAGATGGCAGTGACCGACGAAATGGTCGGTATTGCCGAGCGCCTGCGGCCGAGCGACGTCTGCTTCGTGCCCGAACGCCGGGAAGAGCTGACGACCGAAGGCGGGCTGGATGTGTGCGCCGGTCGCGATCGGATCGCCGCAGCGTGCCAGCGTCTGGCGGCTGCGGGTGTTCGCGTGAGCCTGTTCATCGATGCCGATCCGGAGCAGCTCGAGCTGGCCGCGGCCGTGGGCGCGCCGGTGGTCGAGCTCCACACCGGCGCGTACGCCGAATCGTACGGGCGAGGTGGCGACGAAGAACTGGCGCGGCTCCGGAAAGGGGTCGAAGTCGGCCGAGAGCTCGGCCTGGTGGTCAATGCCGGGCACGGTCTCGACTACCACAACATTCGGCCCGTGGCCGTCATCGACGGCATTGCCGAGTTCAACATCGGCCACGCCATCGTCTCGCGCGCCGTTTTCACCGGGCTGGACGTCGCCGTGCGGGATATGCGCCGGCTGATCAACGCCGGTTGAGCCCCGGCGGCGTCAGATGTGGCGCAGGGTCTGCCGCGTGGCGTGGGCGATACGCAGGAAGTTGATGTAGGACGTTCCCGGGGAACTGTCGAGCCCGGACAACAGGCGCTGGCGCAGCATGCGGCAGGCCTGGGTCATGCGCGTGGCGCCGGCGTACCCGCCGGCACCCGCCCACTGGTGAAGCAGCTCGGCGGCATCCTCGTAGGCGCGCGCGGTGATCATCCGATCGAGCTCGGGCAGTTTTTCGTCGAGCTCGCGCGAGAGCATGTCCTGAAGCCTCGCAGCCAGTTCGGCGTCACCGTTGGCCGCGGCCAGCGCACGGCTGCGATCCAGCAACTGGGTCGGTGCCGCGGGGTGTTCGCGCGCCTCGCGGCGGGCGCCCGGATTGAACAAGGCCTCGATCGCCCGCACCAGATCGGGAATGCTGATCGGCTTGTTGAGGTAATCGTCGAATCCGGCCTCGAGCAGTCTCAATCGTTCTTCGGGTCGGGCGTCGGCGGTCAGGGCCACCATCTGGGCGTGGGCCGAACGCGTGTCGAGATCGCGTATTCTGTTGGCCGTGGCCAGTCCATCCATGCGCGGCATGTGCAAATCCATGAGAATCACGTCGAAATCCTCGCGTTTGCACACTTCGATGGCGCCGGGGCCGTCTTCGGCCAGAGCGACTCGGCCGACCATGCGGCTCAGGCCGGTGCCGAGAAACTCTCGGTTGATGCGGTGGTCGTCGACCACCAGCACCGCCAGACTGTCGATCGAGTAGCGTGATGTCTCCGCTTTCATGGTTTTCATCTTACCCGAGGGCCGGAGTCGGCAAAACCCTACTGCTGGCCCTGTTGCCTTTCGCGGACGGGGCGTTCGCGGGCGAGGACAGTCAACTGACGCTCGAATCCCGCGCCGGCCGCGCGGGCGTCGTCCAGTGGCAGTCCGCTGCGCTGACGCTCGCGCCCGCCAGGGAAGCGCACGGCGGCCTGCGGTGGCATGTGGATGTGGGAGGTCTGGACGTCGGCGGACTGCGCGGCAGGCTCGTTGTCGAATGTGCCGACGGCGGATTGCAGCAGGGCCGTCCACGCTGCGCCGAAGGACGGTTCGAATGGCGTTCCGACGACGACCGGCGGCTGAGTGGGCAACTCGGCGAGCCGTCGCGTGGCAGCGGAATGACATTCGAGCTCGACGGGCATGGTCTGTCCGGGCGAGTGCAGTGGCTGGACGACCAAGCAGTCGATGCGACGATCCGCCTGGATAACTTCGATCTCGCCGCGCTGCCTGCCAGTTTCCTCGAAGTGCTGGACTTGAGCGTCCTGGAGGGGCACGCGGACGGCTTGATCGAGCTGTCGGGTGGGCGGGTCCGCTTCGATTTGAGCCTGGAGCAGGCCGGCTTCGACCGGCGAGACGGGCGGATCGCCGGCGCCGGGCTGGCGCTCGAAATCACCGGCGAGATCGACGATTGGGCCACGGACGAGGCGGTCGGGTTCACGGCCGCGCTGCGGCAGGACAGCGGTGAGATCCTGGTCGGCCCCGTTTACCTGCCGCCGCCGGATGCCCCCCTGGCGCTCGAGGTCGCCGGCGAGTTCGAGTCCGGCAGCCACATCGCTCTGACGTCCCTGAAGCTGGACGACGGCGGCCTGGTCGAGGCGCGAGGCGCCGCGCGGGTCGAATCCGGTGCCCGGGGATGGGGACTGTCAGCGTTGACGATCGACCGTGCGCGGCTCCAACTGCCGGGCGCCTGGCGCCGCTGGGGTGACGGACCGGCTTCGGCCAGCGGTTTCGGGGATCTGGCGACCGGCGGCACCATCACCGCTTCCGCGCGGTGGTCGTCCGATCGACTCGAGTCGTTGTCGCTCGGGCTGGACGATTTCAGCGTGCGGGATCCGGCCGGCCGCTTTGCCCTCGAGTCGGTCGAAGGCAACGTTCACCGCGGCTCGGAGCGGTTTGAGGCCGACCTGGAATGGGGCGAGCTGGCGCTGTTCAGCCTGAGGTTTGGCGCGTCCCGGCTGCTTGCCGACGGAATGCCCGCCGACTGGGCGCTGGAACAGCCCCTGCGTCTGCCCTTGCTCGACGGCGCCGTGGTGATCGACCGTCTGGAGGTCGACGCGCGCTCGGACGGAAAACCTTCGGTTGCGCTGGATGCGCGCATCGAGCCACTCGACCTGGCGGAACTGACCCGAATGCTGGGGTTCCCGGTGTTCGGCGGCGCCCTGTCGGGACGGTTTCCGGGCATCCGCTTGAGCGGCAATCAGATCACGTTCACCGGCGGAATCGATGTGGCGGCTTTTTCCGGGGGGGTACGCCTGAGCGAACTGGTCATCGAGCGCCCCTTCGGATCGCTACCCGCACTGGCGGCCCAGGTCGAGATCGACCGTCTCGACCTGGCCGAGTTGACCGGCGCGTTCAACTTCGGTCACATGGAAGGCGAGCTCTCGGGCTGGATGCACGACCTGCGCCTGCTCGACTGGCAACCCGTGGCCATGGACGCGCGGCTCTTCACCCACGAAGACGCTCCCGACCGCCGCATCAGCCAGCGCGCCGTGGAGAACCTGTCCCGGCTGGGCGGGGGCGCGGCCGCCATCGGAGCAACCGTGCTGCGCATGTTCGAGGAGTTTCCCTATCGCCGCGCCGGCCTGGCGTGTCGGCTCGATCGCAACATCTGCCATATCGACGGGGTTGCGCCGCATGAATCCGGCGGATTCTATATCGTCGAGGGTCGAGGCCTGCCCCACCTCGACGTGGTCGGTCATCGCCGCCTGGTCGACTGGCCGCGGCTGGTTGCGCAGCTTTTGGCGGCTACCGAGGGGTGAGGGCGCCGTAGTCGCGATGATCGAAACCCGCGTAGGTCGGGGCAGCGTAGGGCGAAACGCGTGGTGCGGTTTGCGAAGCAAAAAGCGCCGCGTGTTCGCCCGGCGACGCGTGTCCCCGACGGGCGACCTGTCCGCCTTGTCCACGTGTGAGCTACGCGTGTGCAGACCCTCGATCGTCGTCCGTCGGGGATGCGACCCCGACCTACGGCGCCGCTCGACAGCACATCGTCACCGCTCCTGCCTGATCTGCACCTTGCGGATGCGCTTGTCGACCATGTCGACGATGGTGAAGATGTGGGGGCCGATGCGCAGGCTCGTGCGCCCGTCGGGAAGGGACTCGAGGTGCTCGAGCATCAGGCCGTTGAGCGTCTTCGCACCGGTGATTGGCAGGTCCCAGTCGAAGCGGCGGTTGAGCATGCGCACGGTCGCCCCGCCGTCGACGATCCAGTCACCGTTTTCGAGCTTGCGCGCCAGGCGCTGGTGATTGCCCCGTTCGGTGGTGAACTCGCCGACGATTTCCTCCAGGATGTCGTCGAGCGTGATCAGGCCCTGGATGTCGCCGTACTCGTCGACCACCAGACCGAGCCGCCTCTCGCGCGTCTGGAACTCGAGCAGTTGCTGGGTCAGCGGTGTTCCCTCAGGTACGTAGTAGGGCGAGCGGATGGCTTTCTCCAGCGTGCTTCGATCCATCCGGCCTTGCGTGAGTCCGGGTAGAACGGACCGGATATGCAGCAGGCCGACCACGTTCTCTAGGTCGCCGCGCCATACCGGCAGGCGCGTGAAAATGCTGGTCTCGAGCGTTTGCAGGATTTCATCCCAATCGGCTTCGATGTCGATGCCGACGATGTCCTGGCGCGGCACCATCACGTCGTCGACCGAGCCGTGCTCCAGATCGAGGATGTTGATCAGCATCTGGCGGTGATCGAGAGAGATCTGCCGTCCTTCTTCCTTGACGAGGGTGCGCAGTTCCTCGCGGCTGATCGATTCCTGGGCGCCGGCCTTGTGGGCGCCGAAGGGGCGAAGCAGGGTGGCCGCCAGCAGGTTGACCAGCCAGACCGCCGGGTAGAGCACCTTCAGCAGCGGTACCAGCACGTAGCTGGCCGGGTAGGCAATGCGTTCGGGCTTGAGGGCGGCCAGGGTCTTGGGGGCGACCTCGGCGAACACCAGGATCACCGCCGTGAGTGCCAGGGTGGAGGCCAGGATGCCCGAGTTGCCGAGCACCCTGATGGCGATGACGGTAGACACCGAAGCGGCAAAAATGTTGACCATGTTGTTGCCCAGCAGGATGATCCCGAACATCCGGTCGGGCTTGGCCAGCAGTCGCTGTGCCAGGCGCGCGCCGCGGTGCCCGTTGTTGGCGTGGTGGCGCATGCGGTAGCGGTTGAGAGCGACCAGGCCGGTTTCCGAACTCGAAAAGAACGCCGAGAGTACGATCAGC
Organism: uncultured Wenzhouxiangella sp.; assembly: GCA_964606365.1. Taxonomy (GTDB): domain Bacteria; phylum Pseudomonadota; class Gammaproteobacteria; order Xanthomonadales; family Wenzhouxiangellaceae; genus Wenzhouxiangella. The sequence continues at coordinate 9,915 of CAZSGS010000024.1, forward strand.
ACGGCGAGCAGGATGAACAGGGCGGGCAGGGGGGCTTCTGACACGACCTCAACCCCGCGGCGGGATCTGCCAACCGCGATTCAGGAAGACCTCGAGCACCAGCTTGCTGCCGAAATAGGCGATCGCCAGCAGCGCCATAGCGATAAGCGTCCAGCGCACCGCGCGGCGGCCGCGCCAGCCCAACCGCCAGCGGCCCAGCAGAAGCAGGCCGAACAGCAGCCAGGACAGGATCGACAGTGCGCTCTTGTGCAACAGGTGCTGGGCGAAAATGTTGTCGACAAAGACCAGGCCGGAAACGAGGCTGAGGGTGAGCAGCAGCCAACCGGCCCCGATCAGTCGGAACATGATCGATTCGATAACGGTCAGCGGCGGCAGGAATTCCAGTCGGCGCACCATGGTCGGATGGCGTAGCGCGTAGTCCTGGGTCGAGAGCATGAGGGCGTTGATCGCGGCAATGCTCAGCAGGCTGTAGGCCAGCAGCGAGCTGACGATGTGCAGTCGGGCGGCCGCCGAGATTTCGCCGAGAACGAGGGCGTCGATCGGCACCAGCCACTCCAGCGCGACGCACAGGGCCGCGCCGGGAAGGGCGATGATCAGCGCCTCGACGGCGCGCGAGGCGATGGCGGTGACGACCAGGGTGCCCGCGATCAGCAGCGCCGCGAGCGACAACATGTTGACGAAGTTCGCGTCCCAGCCGGCCGGCGTATCCATCGCCAGGGAAAGGGCGAAGCCGTGGAGCACGACCGCGAGCGCCGAGAAGAACAGCCCGGTGAAGCGGAATCGCCGCCGATCGCGCAGCTCGGCCATGACCAGGTCGGCCGTGGCGGCCAGGTAGATGGCGATGGCAATGAGATGGAAGAGCGCGTACCTGTCCAAGGATCAACGACTGAAGTAGACCTGGGCCCAGTATAATGTCTTCAGGCCGACGCAAGAAGCACTCTCATGTTTGACCAGCTCAGTAAACGACTTTCCGGTTCGCTCGAGCGGCTCAGAAGCCGCGGCCGGCTGACCGAGGACAATATCCGCGAATCCCTGCGCGAGGTTCGCGTCGCGCTGCTCGAGGCCGATGTCGCCCTCCCCGTCGTCAAGGACTTCATAGCCCGGGTCGGCGATCGTGCCGTGGGGCAGGAGGTCAGCAAGGCGCTCAAGCCCGGCCAGGCCCTGGTCAAGGTCGTTCACGAAGAACTCAAACACGTGCTCGGCGACGAAAGCGCGCCGCTGGCGCTGGACCGCC
>CAZSGS010000024.1:11158-14203 GCA_964606365.1 uncultured Wenzhouxiangella sp.
CCAGGCGCCGGTGGTCATCCTGCTCGCCGGCCTGCAGGGCGCGGGCAAGACCACTACGGCCGGCAAGCTGGCCCGTCACATCCAGGAGCGCCAGGGCAAGAATGTGCTGTTGTCGAGCTGCGACGTCTACCGGCCGGCGGCCATCGACCAGCTCGAGACCCTGGCCGGGCAGGTCGAGGCCGGTTTCTTTCGTTCCGACGAAACCGCCGACCCGGTTCGCATCGCCGAAGACGCGCTCGATCGGGCGCGCAAGCAGTTCACCGACGTGTTGATCCTCGATACCGCCGGTCGCCTGGCCGTCGACGAGGCGATGATGGACGAGATTCGGCGCGTCCACGCCGCCGTCGATCCGGCCGAGGTGCTGTTCGTCGTCGATGCCATGACCGGCCAGGACGCGGCCAACACCGCCAAGGCCTTCGGCGACGCCCTGCCGCTGACCGGTGTGGTGCTGACCAAGACCGATGGCGATGCCCGCGGCGGTGCGGCGCTTTCGGTGCGCCACGTGACCGGTGCGCCGATCAAGTTCCTCGGTACGGGGGAGAAGATCGACGGGCTCGAGCCCTTCCATCCCGACCGGCTGGCCTCGCGCATTCTCGGCATGGGCGATGTGCTCAGCCTGGTCGAGGAAGTCGAGCGCAAGGTCGACCAGAAGCAGGCCAGGAAGCTTGCCGGCAAGGTCGGGAAGGGCAGCCGTCGCTTCGGGCTCGACGACTTCCGCGATCAGCTCCAGCAGATGGACAAGCTCGGTGGCATGGGCGCGCTGATGGACAAGCTTCCCGGCATGGGCAACCTGTCCGATGCGGTCAAGTCCCAGGTCGACGACCGCCAGACCCGGCGGATGGTGGCGATCATCAATTCGATGACGCCCAAGGAGCGGCGCTACCCCGATATCATCAAGGGTTCGCGGAAGCGCCGAATCGCGACCGGCTCCGGTCTGCAGATCCAGGACGTCAACCGCCTGCTCAAGCAGCACAAGCAGATGCAGAAGATGATGAAGAAGGTCGGCAGCAAGGGCGCTATGGCCAAGATGATGAAGCGCATGCCGGGCGGGATGCCGGGTGGTGGAGGCGGCATGCCTTTTTAAGAAGGTTTCAGGGTTCAGGGAGGGCGCCGGAAGTTGTGGTGGGCGGCTTCGCCGCGTTGTTCGATCGAAGGTCTTGGCCAATCATATTGCCGCTTTCGCGGTTTCGGGGCGCAGCCGCCCCGCAAGACCCGGACGATGCCGCCTGAAACCTGAAACCTTCAATCCAACCCTTCCATACACCGCTCGAATCCGCTAGAATTGCGGGTTTGCCGAATTCAGCAATTGCGAGCATCGGAGTCAAGAGTGGCTCCGGGGCGTTTCAGGAGAAAACATGGTCAAGATCCGTTTGAGCCGGGGTGGCGCCAAGAAGTCGCCCTACTACCACATTGTCGTTACCGACAGCCGCAATGCGCGTGACGGCCGAAATATCGAACGTCTCGGGTTCTTCAACCCCGTTGCCCGCGGTCAGGAAGAGCGCCTGCGCGTGGACACCGAGCGTGTCGATTACTGGCTCGGCCAGGGCGCGCAGATTTCCGAGCGCGTCCGTGATCTCGCCAACGAAGCACGTCGGGCGCAGTCCGCGGCCTGAAACCGTGAGTACTGGCGAATCGGTCGTCGTCGGCCGATTCAACGGCCCCTGGGGCGTCCGCGGCTGGGTCAAGGTCTGGTCCGACACCCGGCCGCCGAGCGCCATATTCGACTATCAGCCGTGGCTTGTCGGCGAGCGCGGCGAACCCCTCGATATCGAACAGTGTCAGCAGTCGGGTCCCCGGCTGATGGTCAAACTGCGCGGTGTCGACACACCCGAGCAGGCGGCCGCGTTCGGCCGCCAGATCATCCGAGTCGACCGCTCGACGCTTCCCGAGCCCGGGCCCGGTGAATACTACTGGCACGACCTGATCGGGCTGGAGGTGGTCAATCTCCAGGGCCACGTCTACGGCCGGGTCGAGCGAATGCAGGAAACCGGCGCACACGACGTGCTCGACATCCGCGGTGCGCACGGCGCCGTGCTGATTCCCTTCGTGGTTGGCGAGTTCGTGCGCGACGTCGATCTGGCCGGTGGTCGCATCACCGTCGATTGGCCGATCGAGTGGACCGAGCCGGTTTGACCGCATGCTCTCGCGCATCGACGTCGTTACGCTCTTTCCCGAATGGGTGCAGTCGCTGAGACAGCTCGGCCTGACGGGGCGGGCGATCTCCGAAGGAACCGTGCAGCTCACGTGCTGGAATCCGCGCGACTACGCTGAAGGCGTGCACCGCAGCGTCGACGATCGACCGTACGGCGGCGGTCCCGGCATGGTGATGCGGCCCGGGCCTCTGGCGCGGGCGATCGAGGCGGCGCGCGGTGCGGACGCCGATGTGCGGGTGGGCTGCCTGAGTCCGCAGGGCCGACGACTGGATCAGGCGGCCGTGCGGGAGCTGGTGCAGCGTGATCGCCTGATGCTCGTATGCGGGCGCTATGAGGGCATCGACGAGCGAGTGATGGAATCCATGATCGATGAAGAATGGTCGATCGGCGATTTCGTGCTTTCCGGCGGGGAGCCGGCGGCCGTTGTCATGATCGACGCCGTGGTGCGCCTGCTGCCGGGCGTGCTCGGTCACGAACTATCGGCCCAGCAGGACTCCTTCTCCGACGGCCTGCTCGATTGCCCGCACTTCACGCGTCCGGAAACCTGGCGGGGACGCGACGTGCCGGCCGTTCTGCGCAGCGGCGATCACGCGCGAATCGAGCGCTGGCGGCGCGCCCAGGCGCTCGAGCGCACGCGGCTGCGGCGCCCCGATCTGCTGCAAGCGCGGGGGCTGAACGCGTCGGACGAACAGGTGCTGGCGGAATTTTCCGACGCGGAACGAGACAAGAACTGAAAAAGCGGTTACAATTATCGGCTTGCTTGCCCCGGGTGGGGCAAATGAAGCGCGCGCTCAGTCAACGCGCTCAAGTCAATGCGCAATCGGGAACAGGCAGTCATGAGCAATATCATCGACGTAATCAACAAGGAACAGACCGAACGCGAGATTCCGGT
>CAZSGS010000025.1:0-13384 GCA_964606365.1 uncultured Wenzhouxiangella sp.
GAATCTTATTTCCAGTCGTGACCGCACTATCAGCGGCCAAAGCCACGGCCTCCTTGTTCATTACGATGACTTCAGCGGTCATGTAGCCCCTCAACGCCAAGTCCCATCAGGTCAGGCTGAGCACCGTAAATAGAAATCATAAACTCATGCCCTAGCTATCTGAGATTTTGCCACAGGTCCTAGGTACGTGTGTTAAAGCGGCCAGTTTTTTGGCTCTCTGGAGGGAGAGTGTTGGGAGTGGTCCAGTGATCAGGCGCGGAGATGGGTTACACATGGCTTACATGAGTCAAGCTTGGTTGTTACCTGAAATACCCAGCATAAACGTAAGGCCTTGATTTATAAGTGGTGCCGGGAGCGGGAATCGAACCCGCACTGCCTTTCGGCAACCGGATTTTGAGTCCGGCGCGTCTACCAGTTCCGCCACCCCGGCAGGGGGTCGCCTATTGTCTTTGCCGCGCTGCCGTTTGTCCAGTGGGCGATGCGCCCGATTCGGTCACGCTCATTCCGCGTCGAGGCTCAGCGCGGTCGGGCGCGGCCGGTACCAATCGCCTTCGACCGGCTTGAACACGCAGCATTCGTCCATCACGCCGGAGTAGATGTGGACCGTCACGGCCGGTTCGTCGCTGCTGGGGTTGGCGATCGTGTGGTGCTCGTGCGGCGGAATCAGGCTGCCGGCGCTGCCCACGCCCGATCGCATGGTCGTACGGGGTTCGAACTTGAACTCGTCCTTGCCGCGCTCGACCAGCTCGTATTGCACTACCTCGATTTCGCCGTGCCAGACCGCCTCCACGCACCACATGCCGGCGTGATCGTGCAGCGGCGTGCCCTGGCCGGGACCCCAGGTCATGGCCAGGATCGTGTACCCGAGTTCCTCGTCCTGATGCAGCAGCCTGCGGCAGTAGTGTTCGTTGCTGTGCTCGTACACGCACGCCGGCAGGCGAATCGACTCATCGTTCATGAGTTCGCACAGGCACTGGCGCAGGTTCTGGGTGATTTGTTCGGCGCTGTCGGCCGACACGGCGCGGTGGATCCTGTCGACCATCTGCGCTTTTCCGGGAAAATCCAGGCTCATCGCAACCACTCCCTGATGGGTTTGCCAAAGGTCGGTACGTCTGCCAGGAAGGCGTCGTGCCCCTGGACCGAGGGCAGCACCTGATAGGTGACGTCGTTGCCGCTGCTTTCCAGCGCGGCCGCCAGCTCCTGTTGCTGGGTCAATGGAAACAGGATATCGGTTTTTACGCCCAGGACCAGGGCCTCACCCGAAAAACAGCGGTCGAACATGCGCTTGAGCGTCTCGTCGCTGTCGCAGAAGTCGAAGTTGTCCATCGCCCGGGACAGATAGAGATAGCTGCAGGGGTCGAATTGACCGACGAACTTGCGTGCGTGGGTCTCGAGGTAGGACTCCACGGCGAAGCGCATGCCGAACAGCGTCGGCGGAAAATAGTCCTGGCTCTGACGACCGAAGCGCTGCTGCCACTCGGTTGCCGAACGGTAGGAGATCATCCCCAGTTTGCGCGCCAGGCGCATGCCGACCTCCGGCCAGTTGTCTTCCGTGTACTGCCCGTCCCGGAAGTTGCGGTCGGTGACGATGGCTTCTCGTTGCAGCGAGCGGATAGCGATCGCCATCGGCGTGGCCGAGCAGGCGCTCGAGATCAGCGCCAGCTTGCGTGCGCTCTGCGGGAACTGCTTGAGCCAGGCGAGCGCGGTCAGTCCGCCCATGGACGGGCCGATCACCGCATGCAGGGTCTCGATGCCCAGCTCGTCGACCACCAGGCGCGTGGCGCGGGCGATGTCCTCGATCGCGAGATCGGGGAAGCCCAGGCGCCACGGCTTCCCGGTTTCCGGATTGATGCTGGCCGGGCCGGTCGAGCCCATGCAAGAGCCGAGTGAATTGACGCACAGCACGAAGAATCGCTCGGTGTCGATATAGCGCCCCGGCCCGATCATGTCTTCCCACCAGCCCGGGCCCGGGTCCTGCGTGCTGGAAGCCGCGTGGGCGCCGGGCGACAGGCCGGTGAAGATCAGCACGGCGTTCGACTTGTCGGCGTCGAGTTCGCCCCAGGACTCCCAGGCCAGCCGCACCTGCGGTAGCCGCCCGCCGCGGTATAGACCGAACGGTTTCTGGAGATCGAAGTAGCGGGTGGCCGGACCCATGAAAGCTCTCTGTGGACGAAAACGCCCATTCTATAACGCATCGCCGGATCGGGCAGGGCGGGGTAGACTGGCTTTCTCCCGGTTTCAAGCGAGGTCATGTGTTCATGGGGATTCGTCTCGGCCTGATCTGCGGTGACCAGTTGCACTGGCCCAACCCCGTCTGTCAGACACTGGATCCGGCCCGCGATCGCCTCGTCATGGGCGAGCTCGCCGGCGAAACCGGGTACGTCTGGCACCATGCGCAAAAGATCGCGCTGGTCTTCTCGGCGATGCGTCACTTTGCCGATGCCGCCCTCCAGGCGGGCTGGCGGGTGGATTACCACCGGTTCGACGCCGACAGCGACATCGCTCACTTCACGGACCTGGTCCAGGGGGGCTGCCGGGAACACGAGGTCGATGAGATCGTCGTGACCTGGCCCGGCGAGTGGCGCGTGCTCGAGGAGATCCAGTCCTGGTCGGATGCCCTGGATGTGACGGTGACGCTGCTGCCCGATTCACGCTTCATCAGCACGCTCGAGGAGTTCGACGACTGGGCGGCCGATCGCAAGTCCCTGCGCATGGAGTTCTTCTATCGCCGCATGCGCCGCAAGACCGGCTACCTGATGGACGGCGATTCACCCGCCGGCGGCGACTGGAACTTCGATCGCGCCAACCGCAAGGCCTGGAAGGGCGATCCTCCTGCCGCCGCGCCCATGTCGTTCAACCCCGACGAGACGACCCGCGACGTGATGGCCGTCGTCGACGAGCGGATCGACGCCTTCGGCGAGCTGCAGGGCTTCGACTACCCGGTGACCATCGAACAGGCTCGCCGGGCGCTGGCGCATTTCATCCGTTCGGCCGCCGCACACTTCGGCGATTACCAGGACGCCATGCACAGCGACTCGGACTGGCTGTTTCACAGCCGCCTGTCGTCGAGCCTGAACATCGGGCTGCTCACGCCGCGGGAGGTCTGCGATGCGGTCGAGCAGGCCTGGCGCGACGGCGACATGCCGCTCAACGCCGCCGAGGGATTCATCCGCCAGATCATCGGCTGGCGCGAGTTCGTCCGGGGCATCTACTGGCGCGAAATGCCGGGCTACGCGGCCCTGAACGGGCTGGGCAACGAACGCGCATTGCCGGCCTTCTACTGGAGCGGCGAGACCGGAATGAACTGCCTGCGCCAGGCCATCGACGCGACCCGTCGCAATGCCTATGCCCATCACATCCAGCGTCTGATGGTCACCGGCAACTTCGCGCTGCTGCTGGGGGTGGTGCCCGCCGAGGTCTGCGAGTGGTACCTGGCCGTGTATGCCGACGCATTCGACTGGGTGGAATTGCCCAACACCCTGGGCATGGTGATGCACGCCGACGGCGGATTGCTGGGCTCCAAACCCTATGCCGCCAGCGGCAAGTTCATCGACCGCATGAGCAATTATTGCGCCGGCTGCCGCTACAAGGTGGCGGAAACGACCGGCGAGGACGCCTGTCCGTTCAACGCGCTCTACTGGGACTTCCTGATGCGCCATCGCGAGCGCTTCGAGTCCAACGGGCGCATGAAGATGATGTATCGCCACGTCGACCGGATGAGCGATGAGCGCCGTCGCGCCGTCGAGCGACGTGCGGCATCGGTCAAGCGACGGATCGAGGATCTATAGAGCGTGGCGGCCGATCAGAGCGGGTCGGTGAACTGGGTGGTGCCGATGCCGCGGTCGGGCAGCAGGACGGGTATGCTGTCGACAACCAGGTAGATGACCTTGTTGTCGCGGGTAATCAGGGCTTCGCTCGGTTTTTCCGTCACGGGTGAATGGTCGATGTACTGGACATCGCCGGTGGCGATGCGATCGGCGAGCTTCTTCACCCGGCTTTTCTCCAGCGGCCGCAGCGGCTGGTGACTGACCGGGCAGCAGAGGATGTCGAGGAGCGGATCGGCAGTTGGCATGGTGCCGATTGTATCCGCTCCCCGCGCGTACGGGAAGCGCGTTTACTCGGGCTCCCGGCGCTGCTAGTATTGCCTGTTTTCCGTCAAGCGGAGGGACCGTCATGGCCCAAGCCCCCCTGGTCGGCATCATCATGGGCTCCAGGAGCGACTGGGAGACGATGTCGCATGCTGCCGAGGTGCTCGAGACGCTCGAAGTGCCGCACGAGGTCAAGGTCGTGTCGGCTCACCGTACGCCCGGGGCCATGTTCGAGTATGCCGAAACGGCCGAGGAGCGCGGGATCGAGGTGATCGTCGCCGGCGCCGGCGGCGCGGCGCACCTGCCCGGCATGGTCGCTTCCCGGACCGTGCTGCCGGTGCTCGGCGTGCCGGTTCAGTCGCGCACGCTCAACGGTCTCGACTCACTGCTATCCATCGCCCAGATGCCCGGCGGCGTGCCGGTCGGCACCCTGGCCATTGGCAAGGCGGGTGCGATCAATGCCGGCCTGCTCGCCGCATCCATGCTCGGCCAGGCCCACCCCGGCATTCGCGAGCGCTACCGTCAGTGGCGGCAGCGACAGACCGACGCCGTGCTCGCGGCAAGCGATCCGCGTTCTTGATGAAGGTCGGCATCCTCGGCGGCGGGCAGCTGGCTCGGATGATGGCCCAGGCGGGGCTGCCGCTGGGCGCGGAGTTCGTTTTCCTCGACCCCAAGTCGGATGCCTGCGCGGGCCAGCTCGGCGAACTGGTCGTGGCCGACTGGACCGACCGGGCCGCGCTGGCGCGGCTGGCGGGCTGTGACCGCATCACCTGCGATTTCGAGAATGTGCCGGCGGCTGTGCTGGAGGGCCTGGCCGAAGCGGGGCATCCGGTCCGTCCGGGCGCGAACGCCTTTTCCGCCGCGCAGGACCGGCTCGCTGAAAAGCGCTTGTTCGAGTCTCTCGACATCGAGGTGGCGCCCTTCGCCGCGGTTTCCGGCCGCACCGACCTGCTTGCCGCGCTGGACCGAATCGGCTACCCGGCGCTGCTCAAGACCCGGCGGATGGGTTACGACGGAAAGGGTCAGTATCTGCTTCGTTCGCGCGAAGACCTCGAGCCGGCCTGGGCGGAGTTGGGCGACCACGATCTGATCCTGGAGGGCTGGGTCGATTTCGACCTCGAGTGCGCCATCACGGTCGTTCGCAATGCGGCCGGCGAGATGCGCTGCTACCCGCTCTCCCGTACCGTCCATGCCGACGGCATGCTGCGACTGGCGGCCGCGCCGGCCGGCGTGGACGACGATCTACGTGAGCGCGCCGAGGCCTGCGGCAAGCAGCTGGCCGAGCACCTGGACTATGTCGGCTGCATGACCCTGGAGATGTTCGTTGCCGGCGATCGCATCCTGGGCAACGAGTTTGCGCCGCGCGTTCACAATTCCGCGCACTGGACGATCGAGGGCGCCGTATGCTCCCAGTTCGAGAACCACATGCGCGCCGTCTGCGACCTGCCGCTGGGCAGTACCCGGCTGCGTGCGCCGTCATTGATGTTCAACTGGATCGGCGAGATGCCGGAGGCCGGGCGATGGCTGAACGTGCCCGACCTGCATTGGCATGATTACGCCAAGCAGCCGCGGCCGGGTCGGAAAGTGGGGCACGCCACGCTGCTGGCCGAAACCTGGCCGGCGCTCGTGCCGGTGGCCCTGGACATGCGAGAGCAACTGCCCGCACCGATCGATCGCTTGCTGCGCGAGCTCGTGATCCCGCGGTAGTGGGGTCAGTCCGTTGCCCGCTTTGCGCGCCAGGCGGCAATCGTGCCGCGCGGAAGCGGGAAGTAGCCGTTCGTCACGGCGGGTTGTCCGGCGGCGGGGTCGGGCCGGAGGTGAATATGCCACTGCCCAGCGGGACGGACTTCCAGGACGTCGTCGATATCGTACAGGTCGTCGCGGTGGACGGACTCGCGGCCGACCAGGAGTTCCTTGCGGGCGCGTGATTTGACCTCCGACGGCGACTGCCCGGCATACAGGGCGTAGGCGTGGCGCTCCCAGAGCTCGCCGGGCGCGTAGCCGCCGATATTGACGAAGAACAGCCGCATGCCCGTCTCCGCCGGGTCACCCGAGACAACGACGCGATAGCCGGGCACCTGATCCACCCGTGTCCAGGCATCGATGTGAAGGCCCCGCGGGTCGCCGAACCACTGGTCGAGCAGCTGATCGTGGGTTGATTCGAGGTCGGTGCCCACGGCGAATACCACGTCGTGCAGTTCCACGTTGCAGCCGGCGGCACGCCCGCCCAGGCAGACGACATAGAGCGATGGGGCCTGCGCGGCTTCAGTGACCATTGGGGTTCGAGGGGCTGATGAACGATTCGGCCTGGGCGGTGGGGAAAAGCACCAGGTGGCGGGCGTCCAGGGTCACGCCGATGACCGCGTCGACGGCGTAGTCGTCATGGCTGGGAAACAGCGCGGCGATTTCCTCGCCGCTGTCGAGTTGCAGGCGATAGAGAATCTGCGCGCCCTGGAACTGGCGGGCGACGACCCGCGCCCGCGGGCCGTCGGCATCCGGGCGGATGTCGTCGGGGCGGATCAGCAGGGCCAGCTCGTCGCCGTCGGGCCGCTCCCGCGGCACCGGCGATCGGCCCAGTCCGTGAACCAGGGTCTGTTCCTCGACGCGGGCGCGCAGGTAGCTGCCGCGACCGGTGAAAGCGGCGACGTAGTGGCTCGCGGGGCGGTGGTAGAGCTGATAGGGCGAGTCCCACTGCAGCATGCGCCCGTCCTTGAGCAGGCCCACTCGATCGGCCAGCGCGAAGGCCTCCTGCTGGTCGTAGGTGACCATCAGGGTGGCGGTTCCGCGCGCCTTGAGGATGCTGCGGACTTCCTCGCCGACCTGGCGTCGCAGGCGGGCGTCGAGGTTGGAGAACGGCTCGTCCATCAACAGGACATCCGGTTCCGGCGCCAGCGCGCGGGCGAGGGCCACGCGCTGTTGCTGGCCGCCCGAGAGTTCGTGCGGAAACCGGTGCGAATAGCCGCCCAGGCCGGTCAGTTCCAGCAGTTCGCCGATGCGGCGGGCGCGTTCGCCGCGCGAGAGCTTGCGCAGGCCGAACCCGACGTTGCCGGCCACGTCGAGGTGCGGGAAAAGGGCGTGGTCCTGGAAGACCATGCCCACGCTGCGCTTCTCCGGCACCAGCCGGAAACTCGGCGTCGAAGCGACCCGCCCGCCGATGCGGATCTCGCCGGCGCGCAGGGGTTCGAAACCGGCGATGGCACGCAGGGCCGTGGTCTTGCCGCAGCCGGACGCGCCCAGCAGGCAACCGATCTGTCCGGTATCGAGCCCGAAGCTCAGGCCGCGGATGACGCTGGTCTCATCGTAGCCGAGCCAGATGTCGTCGACTTCCAGAATCATGGGCAGTAGCGCTCGCGGATGCTCGCACTGACCACCTCCGCGATGCGGTCGACTTCCTCGTCGCTGACGATCAGCGGCGGGAGCAGGCGAACAATGCGGCCGCGGGTGACGTTGATGATCACGTTCCTGGCCAGCGCATCGGCCTTGAGCTCGGCGCAATCGCGGTCGAGTTCGATACCGACCATCAGGCCGCGCCCGCGAATGTCGCGCACCGGCGCGAGCGCCTCCAGGTTTCGTCGAAGCGCATCGAGGAGGCGGTGACCGGCGCGCTCGGCGCGTTCGCCGATGCGCTCCTCGCGCATGATGTCGAGAACCGTCAGGGCGGCCCGGCAGGCCAGTGGATTGCCGCCGAAAGTGGTGCCGTGGCTGCCGGGCTTCATCAGGTCGGCAACGGTCTCACGCGCCAGGCAGGCGGCGACCGGTACGCCGTTGCCCAGGGCCTTTGCGACGGTGACGACGTCGGGCTCGAGGCCGGCATGATGCTGGAAGGCGAACCAGCGCCCGCTGCGGTTCAGGCCGCACTGAATTTCGTCGAGCATCAGCAGGGCGTCGCGGTCGTCGCACAGGCGGCGCAGGGCCGGCAAGTAGCCGTCGGGCGGAACGTGGACCCCGCCTTCGCCCTGAATCGATTCGACCAGCACGGCGACGATGTTCGGGTTGTCGGACAGCGCCCGCGCCGCAGCGTCGGCGTCGCCGAACGGTACGCGAACGAAGCCGTCGATCAGCGGTTCGTAGCCCGCCTGTATGGCCGGGTTGCCCGAAGCGCTGATGCCGGCCAGGGTGCGGCCGTGGAAGCCGTGCTCGGCCACCAGGACGGCCGGGTTTTCGATGCCGCGGCGGCGCGCATGCAGGCGCGAGAGCTTGAGCGCGCACTCGACGGCCTCGGCCCCGGTGTTGGCAATGAAGGCCCGCTGCAGGCCGCTGATTTCGGCGAGGGCGTCGCCCAGCTGTTCCTGCAAGGGTAGTTCGACGATATTGGCGGTGTGGATGAGCTTGTGGGCCTGGTTGGCGATCGCGTCGGCCAGCCTGGGGTGGGCATGGCCGAGGCTGCACACGCCGATGCCGGAGATGGCGTCCAGGTGGCGTTGACCCTCGTCGTCGATCAGCCAGGCGCCGTCGCCGCCGACGATGCGCACCGGCATGCGCGCATAGGTGTTGAACAGATGCGTCATCGAACGGGTAGACAGTGGGTTGGGGCGGCCATTCTACCGCTGATCGGCCCGCCGACGGCGCCGCTGCGCCGCCGGCGGGTCGCAGGGATGGTGGGCTAGCCGCGAAGGCGCGAGGCGACGAAGTCCCAGTCGACGATCTCGAGAAAGGCCTCGACGTACTTGGGCCGCGCGTTGCGGTAGTCGATGTAGTAGGCGTGTTCCCACACGTCGCAGCCGAGCAGGGCGGTGTTGTCGCTCAGTAGCGGGTTTTCGGCGTTGGGGGTGGAGGTGACCTCCAGCTTGCCGTCCGGCGTCTGCACCAGCCAGCCCCAGCCCGAGCCGAAGCGCTTGACGCAGGCCTCGGTGAAGGCATCGACGAAGCGGTTGTAATCGCCGAAGTCACGCTGGATCAATTCGCCCAGCTTGCCTTCCGGTTCCTTGCCGCTGTCGGGCGTCATGCAGCGCCAGTACAGATTGTGGTTCCAGATCTGGCCGGCGTTGTTGAACATCGGGCCGGAGGACTTGCGCACGATGTCTTCGAGATCCATGTCGGCGAACTCGGTGCCGTCGATCATGCCGTTGAGGGTGGTCACGTAGGTCTGATGGTGCTTGCCGTAGTGATAGTCCAGCGTCTCGCGGGAAATATTGGGCGCCAGCGCATCCATCGAGTAGGGCAGGTCGGGAAGCTCAAAAGCCATGGTGCGTTCCTCCGTTGCGTGGATATGTAGAAAACTATCTGGGAATGATAAACCCTTCGTTTCAAGGGCGCGCGAATTTACTCCGCAAAGCCGGTCAGCCGGATTCCTCCTCGATTTCCTCGAGATGGCGCCAGCGATTGACGATATTGCAGAACAGTGCGGCCGTTCGCTCGGTATCGTAGTCGGCCGAGTGGGCGCGGCTCTTGTCCCAGTCCAGGCCGGCGGCGTCAACCGCCCGGGCAAGCACGGTCTGGCCGTAGGCGAGGCCGCCGAGCGTGGCGGTGTCGAAACAGCTGAAGGGGTGAAAGGGATTGCGCTTGTAGCTGGTGCGCTCGACCGCGGCGTTGAGGAAGCCGAGATCGAAATGCGCGTTGTGGCCGACCAGTACGGCGCGCTTGCAGCCGGTCTCGCGCAGGCTGTGCCGAACGGGCAGGAAGAGGTTCTTCAGGGCCTCGCGCTCGTCGACCGCCTGTCGCAAGGGGTGGTCGGGGCGAATGCCGTTGAACTCCAGCGCGGCATCTTCGATGTTCGCGCCCTCGAAGGGCTTGATATGCTGCATCATGACTTCGCCGGGCGAAAGCCAGCCGTCTTCGTCCATTTCGATGATGCACACGGCCAATTCCAGCAACGCATCGGTGCGTGCATTGAAGCCGCCGGTCTCGACGTCGACGACCACGGGCTGGAAGCCGCGAAAACGGTTGGCGATTGAAGGCATGAGAATTCGAGCAGACAAAAGAAGGAGGATAATGCACCGACTCGCGTTTGACCACCGAAGCGCCTGCGCGCGCCTCGCTGCAACGCTGCTGGTGCTGTTGCTGCCGCTTTCGGCCCCGGCGCAGGTTCTCTGGTCGGTCAGCGATGCCGAGGGTCGGCAGAACTGGCTGCTGGGAACGCTGCACAGCGAGGATCCGCGCCTGCTGGAGTGGCCGGAGCCGCTCGTCGCGGCCCTCCGGGAGGCCGATCGCATCGCGCTCGAGCTCGTTCCCGATGCGGGCATGCTCGAGACCCTCGAGGACGCGATGGTCTCCGGGGACGAGCCGCTCGGCCAGGTGCTCGACGCGGCGCTCTACGAGCGCGTCGTGACCATTCTGACCGACAAGTACGGCATGACCGAGTCGGCCGTCGATCGCCTCCAACCCTGGGCCGTGGCTTTGACGCTGGGGACGCCGCCGCCCGAGACCGGGATGTACATGGACCTGATGCTCTCCTACCGTGCCCAGGGTGCCGGGCTCGATGTCGTGGCGCTCGAGGCGGTCGACGAGCAGATCGATTTCCTGGCGGGCATGCGGCGCGAGGACCAGATCAGCCTGATCCGGGAGACCGTGAGCGGTCGCGATGATTACGAGGCGGAGTTCGACGAGCTCGTCACGGCCTACCTCGACGGTGACCTGGATCGTCTCGAGGCCCTGGCCAGCGACCAGCTTGCCAACCTGGACGAGGGTCTCGTGCGCTATTTCGACGAGCGTGGGTTGGCCGAGCGCAATCGGCGGATGCTGGAGCGTGCCGAAGGCTGGCTCGAAGAGGGCGGCCTGATCATCGCCGTGGGCGCCTTGCATCTTCAGGGTGACAACGGCATGGTCGCATTGTTGAAGCAGCGCGGCTGGCGGCTCGAAGGGATCTACTGACTCGGATTGGAGCGAGCGCCGAGAATCACCTCGCGTTGGTTCAGGCGTTCGAGCATCGCGCGCCCGGACGCGATGATGGGGCCGGGGTCTGTTGCGTGCATTTCGTCGGCAATGCGCTCGAGGATGCCTCGGCCGCTGCGTTCGGGCGCCCGCTCGATGAGTTCGAGCAGGCGCGCCGTTACGGTATTGAGTTTCATGAAGCCGGTGCGATCGTCTCGCTTGCGCCAGGCCGCCAGGATCATCGGCTCGTCGAGGGGTGCCTCGGGTTCGTTCTCCGGCCCGATTTCGTGCACGGGCCAGCGATACTGCGCCAGGCGCAACGTGGGGTTGAGGGCGATCTGCCCTTCGAGCAGGTCGGCATCTGGAGCGCAGGCCACCGCGTTGGGATCGGCCTCGGCCAGGCGAACGCAGGTCTCGAGGAACTCCCAGTGCGCCAGCTCGAGCGCGTACGGGGGCAGGTTGTCCGGCCGTTCGGTTTCGAGAAAGCGGACGAATTCGCGCCCAATCTCGGTAAACAAGGGTGTTGTCGAGCGATGCTCGATCAGAAACGATCGGATCAGCGAGTGCCAGCGTTCCCGGTCGACGAGCTCGAACAGGACGGGAAAATTCTTGGAAAAGAGGTTGCTCAGGTTGCCGAAGAAGAGCCGGCGATAGATCGCAAGGCGGCGGTCTTCGAGCCCCTCGGGGGCGTCGATCCCTTCGGGGTCGCGGATATGCCCGGCAAACCGCCGCTGCAGGGCGAACAGATCCTCAGGAAGCGAATTGCTGTCGTCGTGTGGGGGCATGCGCGTCCTGCAGGGTTCGGATCTGGGTGACTTCGGAGAGGAGGTCCTCGACCGGGGGGAAGTTGAAGTCGCGCTCGAGCAGGGTCGGGACGGCGCCGAGACGCTCGTAGGCCTCGCCCAGCAGTTGCCAGACCGGGTCGATGACCGGGGCGCCGTGGGTGTCGACGATCAGGTCCTCCGCCTCGTTGTGGTGGCCGGCGACATGAATATAGGCGACCCGTTCCGCGGGCAGGCCGGCCAGGAACGCGTGCGGGTCATAGCGATGATTGACGCTGTTGACGTAGATGTTGTTGACGTCGAGCAGCAGCAGGCAGTCCGCCTTCTCCAGCACCGCGTTGATGAACTCCAGTTCGCTCATCCGGGCGCCGATGGTGGCGTAGTAGGAAATGTTCTCGACCGCGATACGGCGACCGACGATGTCCTGGGTCTCGCGGATGCGCGAGGCGACCCAGTCGACGGCTTCCTCGGTGAAAGGAATCGGCATCAGGTCGTAGAGATGACCGTGCTCGGAGCAGTAGCTGAGATGCTCGGAGTAGCCGCGTATGTCGTGCTGGTCCAGAAAGCGACGGACGCGCTCGAGAAAGCCGCGATCGAGCGGCTCGGGTGCGCCGAGCGACAGCGAAAGACCGTGACAGACGAAGGGGAAGCGCTCGGTGTACTCGGCGAAACGACGGCCGAGGCGGCCGCCGACGCCGATCCAGTTCTCCGGCGCCACCTCCATGAAGCCGACTCCTGAGAGATCGGCGTCACGCAGCGGCTGGAGCAGGCCCCGTCTCAGGCCCAGCCCGGCACCGTCGAGCTCGAAGGTGGATGCGACTGGCATCGTTCGGTTGGATCAGACGCTGCCGCAGGACCCTTCGCCGCAGCTGCCTTCGCCACAGCTGCCTTCTTCGTCCTTGTCGTCCTTGTCTTCGTCTTTCTCGCCGCAGTTTCCTTCGCCACAGCTGCCTTCACCGCAACTGCCTTCTTCGTCCTTGTCTTCGCCGCAGTTCCCTTCGCCGCACTTGCCTTCCTTGTGGTCGTCGGCGGAGACCTGGAAGCCCGCGGGCAGGTCTTCGGCCTGGAACGGGTCGACGCCGGCATCCTGGGAAGCCAGGGCACTCAGGGAAAACGAAGCGGCGGCGACGGTGCTGATCGTGCTCAGCAGGTACTTCTTGTCGGACATGACGGATCCTCCACGGATATTGAACAGTTGACGAACACCAATCCTGATGTTCGGCAATACTCTAGCATTCCGACGTTAAACATACGCTAGGGGGAAACACTTACCCGGTATGCAAGCGCTTCCGGTCGATCAGGACCCGGACTTGTGAATCAGGCCGAGGCCGGTTGCGTGTCCTCGAAATGGCGCTTCTTCTGTCGCCACCGGCACAGGTCGTAGACGGGGCACTGGCCACACAGCGGCTTGCGTGCCTTGCAGGTGTAGCGCCCATGCAGAATCAGCCAGTGGTGCGCGTCCTGCAGGTAGGCCTCCGGCACGCGCTTGAGCAGGGCCTTCTCTACCGCCAGGGGGGTCTTGCCGGGGGCCAGGCCGGTTCGGTTGGACACGCGGAAGATGTGCGTGTCCACGGCCATCGTGGGCTGGCCGAAAGCGGTGTTGAGTACGACGTTGGCCGTCTTGCGGCCCACGCCGGCCAGGGCTTCGAGCTCGGCGCGATTACCGGGAACGATACCGTCATGCTTGTCGACCAGGTCCCGGCA
>CAZSGS010000025.1:13394-14123 GCA_964606365.1 uncultured Wenzhouxiangella sp.
GTCTTGATGATGTTTCTCGCCTTGGAATTGAACAGTCCGATAGTCTTGATGTAATCCTTCAGCCCGTCCTCGCCCAGGTTCAGGATCCGCTCCGGCGTGTCGGCCACCCGGAACAGCCGGCGAGTGGCCTTGTTCACACCCACGTCGGTGGCCTGCGCCGAGAGGATAACGGCCACCAACAGCTCGAAGGGCGTCTCGTACTCGAGCTCGGTGGTCGGGTGGGGGTCGAGCGCCCTGAGGCGACGGAAGAACTCCTCGCGATCGGCCTTGTTCATGACGTGGTCGGTTGCGGGGACGTCGGTTCGGGCCGCGATTCTTGGCCAGCTTGTCGCGATCGATTGACCATGTATTGCCTCGCGGCGACCAGCAGCCCCAGGCCGATGAACGCCCCGGGCGGCAGAACTGCCAGCAGCAGGCCCTGGTCGAATGGGAGCATGGGAATCGTCCATTCCGCGGCGGTCGCGCCGAACAGCATGTCGGCGCCCGCCAGCAACGTGCCCTGTCCGACGATCTCCCGGCCGGCGCCGAGCACCACGAGTACGGCGGCGAATCCCGTTCCCTGGGCGAGGGCGTCGAGCAGGCTGGCGCCGATCGGCTGCTTCGAGGCAAAGGCCTCGGCGCGGGCCAGGATGGTGCAGTTGGTGACGATCAGCGGCACGAAGATGCCGAGCGTGCGACTGAGTTCGTGCAGCCAGGCCTGCATCGACAGGTCGATGGCCGTGACCGTCG
>CAZSGS010000026.1:0-13911 GCA_964606365.1 uncultured Wenzhouxiangella sp.
ACGACGAGGCGGGGCTGCTGATGTGTACCTGGCCGCGCGGCAACCGCCCGCTGGCCTATTGCGACAGCGGCTGTTCGGAACTGACGACCGAGGCCAACCAGGGCGTCGGCGGCGGCTCGGGCAGCTATCCGGGCAACTCCAACTGGGTGGCAAACCCCAACGGCAACAAGGGCAGCTTCGAGGTCTGGAACCATCGCAAGGGTGATATCGCTCGCGCCGTGCTGTACATGGCCATTCGCTACGAAGGCGACAACCACCCGGACACCGGCCAGTCCGAGCCCGACCTGGAGCTGACCAACGATCGCAGCGACATCCAGTCCGGCACCGGCGGCACACGCTACATGGGCCTGCTCGACGACCTGCTCGCCTGGCACCAGGCCGACCCGCCAAGCGCGGAAGAACTCGTGCGCAACGACATCATCCAGTCCTACCAGGGCAACCGAAATCCGTTCGTCGACCATCCGGAATGGGCGAGCGAGGCCCTGTTTACATCGGAAACGCCCGAGGTCTGCGAGCCCGCCCAGCAGGATCGGATCTTCTCCGACCGGCTCGAATCCGCGCCCTGACGAACGCCGGTCGCGTGCAAGCCCTGTCTATCGGGCCAGCACACGATAGAGCGATGCCGCGCGCTCGAGTTGTTCGAGCGCAACCCACTCATCGGCGGTGTGGGCCTGGGCGATGTCGCCGGGACCGAGCACCAGTGCCGGCATGCCGGCCGCCGAGAACAGGGAGGCCTCGGTCCAGAAATCGACGGGCTCGCGGACCGGTACCCGGTGGCGATCGCAGAATGCTTGCGCCGGTGTGCTGTCCTGCCCGGTGGCCGGCAGCGGCGGACCCGAGAAGGGAACGTGCCAGTTGGCATGCTCCTCGGCCCCGCCCAGCCCGGAGAGGTGGGCCAGTAGTGTTTCGTTCGACTCACCCGGTCCGAGACGCGCGGAGTAATGCAGGTTCGCCTCACCCGCGATCACGTTCGACTTGGTCCCGCCGGAGGCCAGACCGACGTTGAAACAGGTCGGACGGCCGTCGTCCGCCTCGCCCTGGCAGTATTCGAGGGCGGCCGTCGTCCAGCGCGCCATTCGGTGGATGGCGCTGTCAGCCAGGGCCCGACCCTCCGACGAATGTCCCGCGATGCCGGTGAAGCGGCCCTTGACCGACAGATAGCCACGGTGCGCCAGCACCGCCTCACAGCCGGTGGGCTCGCAGACCACGACCTGCTTGAAGCGGCAATGCCCTGGGTTGTCCAGGAAGCGACGCACACAGCAGCCCCCGGCGCCTTCCTCGTCGGAGGAGAAGAGGATCGCCATTCTTGCGTCGGTCGATTCGGCCAGCGCCAGCAGCGCGGCCGCAGCGCCCTTGATATCGCAAACGCCGCGCCCGTAGGCCCGTTCACCCTCCAGGGTCAGCGCCAGTGGCGGCCTGGTCCAGCCTTCGCCGATGGGCACGGTGTCGAGATGACAGTTGAACAGCAGATCGGATCCACCGCGCCGGGCGAACAGGTTGACGTGGCCGTCGCCGTAGTCGGTCACCGAAACCGAAAACCCGGCCGCCTTGAGCACCGCCCGGGCATGCACGAACATGCCCGACTCCGGCGTAATCTGCCGCGGCGGGTTCTGGCTGTCGCACTCGATCAGCGGGGCCAGGTGATGAAGCAGCCGATCGATCATTGTGGGGCTACTCCAATGCTCTGGGATGACCTCACGCAGAGGCACAGAGCCGCCGAGTGCGAAGAGAAAGAAGGGCGATACAGGAAACAGCCGTTCACGCCGATGCACGGCGCTGTTCGACCCATCTCTCGGCCCTTCCCGGCAATGGAATAGTTCATGAATTCAGTCTCTTCATCTATCTCTGCGCACTCTGTGGCTCTGCGGCTCTGCGTGATACCCATTCCAGAGCGGCCAATGAAGCAATCACTTGCGAACCCGGGCAGCCAGTGTAGACGACTGGCCCAGGAGCTTGACGAAGCCCTCGGCCTCCTCGGGGGTCCAGCCCGCCGACTGGGCGTAGACGGCATCCGGATCCTTCAACAAGTAGCGCGAGCCCAGGGCGACGGCCTGGACGCTGGCGCCGTCGGTCGCCAGGCGGACCACGCCGGTGACGTACTCGTTGGCGGAGGCCAGGTAAGCCTCCAGGTCGACCTTGTGCGGCTCGAAGAAGAAGCCGGTATAGACCAGCTCGGCCCAGCGCTGGGCGATGGTGGCGTGAAACTGGTTCTGAAGCCGCGTGTTGACCGCCTCGCGCAGCGCGCGCTGGGCGGTCATGAGGCCGTCGATGCCCGGGCATTCGAACACGATCCGCCCCTTCAGGCCGATGGAGACGTCACCCGTGTAGATGTGTCGCCCCACACCGTAGGCGCCCAGGCGGCGATTGAGTTCGGCCAGTAGTTCGGGGCCTTCCATGCGCTGGTCATCCAGGCTCACGGCCCGACCGGCCTGGAAACCGATCGTCAGTTCCAGCGAATCGTCCGGCCACTCGGATCGCGGCCGGCACCAGACGCGGGTGTCATCGCCCGGCACCCCGAACTCGTCGATCTCCTGCCCGGAAAGCGTCACGCCGAGCAAGTTCTCGTTGATCGAATAGCGGCTGGCCGATTCCGGCACTTCGACGCCGGCATCGGCCATCAGCTTCAATTCATGCGCGCGAACGTTGCTGGTCTCGCGCTGCAGATCGCGGATGGGCGCGTGGATCGTGTAATCGCCGAGCGAGCGCACCGACTGGTCGAAACGCAGCTGATCGTTGCCCATGCCGGTGCAGCCGTGGGCAAAATGATTCGTGCCGAGCTGGTCGGCCAGCTTCAGGCATTCCTGCACGATCACGTAGCGATCCGAGCACAGCATCGGGTACTGCTCGAGCATGCGCGCGCCCGACCAAAGCAGCGGCACCACGAACTGGTCCCACAGGGGCTGACCGGCATCGAGCTCGTGATGATCGGCCGCGCCGAGGGCGCGAGCTCGCCCGGCAATCCAGTCTTTCTGGTCGGCGCCAATGCCGCCGGTGTCGACGAAAGCCGTATGAACCTCGAATCCCTGTTCCTTCAGGGCGAGCACGCAGTAGCTGGTATCCAGCCCGCCGGAGAAGGCGAGCACGATGCGTTCAGTCATGGTTTTCGGTTCCTGTCTGTCGTTCTTCTGGTTGCCTGCAGTCCCGGTCAGGATTCAGGAGTCAGTGCGGATTCGCTGCGGTCCGGTGACGTTTGCCGTCCTCGACTGGCCTTCCAGCGCCACGCCATCCGCCTTCTCCACCCGCTGCCTGATCCCTGACCCCCGAATCCTGACCCCTCAACACCATCACCCGCCGATCAGCTCGGCCATCAGCGCCTTCTGGACGTGCAGGCGGCTCTCCGCCTCGTCGAGGGCGACGCAGTAGTCCGCGTCCATGACGCCGTCGGTAGCCTTGATGTTGCGCCGCAGGGGCAGGCAGTGGCTGAAGCGGGCGTCGGCCGTGAGCGCCATCTTCGCCTCATCGACAATGAAGTGGCGGTAGGGCTCACGCAGCCTGGCTTCTTCTTCGGGCCGGCCGTAGAAAGGCAGCGCGCCCCAGCTCTTGGCGTAGACGAAGTCGGCGCCGGCATACGCCGACTCGATATCGGTGGTGACCTCCAGCGAACCGCCGGACTCTTCGGCCTGACGGTCGGCGGCATCCATGAACTGTTGGTCCAGCCGGTAGGCCTCGTCGGGGATCAGCATGCGGATATTCATGCCGAACTTGCTGGCGATCAGCAGGGCGGAATTGGCCACGGCGGTATTGAGCGGCCGCGGATGCCAGGTCCAGGTCAGCACGAAGGTCTTGCCGTCGGGTTCGCCGATGTGATCCTGGATGGTGCGCATCAGCGCCAGCTCCTGGCAGGGGTGGACGATGGTTTCCATGTTGACCACCGGAACCTGAGCGTACTGGGCGAGCGAGCGGATGACCTTGTCCTGGCGATCCTCCTGCCAGTCCTTGAACAGCGGAAACGCACGCAGTGCGATAGCGTCGCAGTACCGCGAGAGCACTCCGGCAACCTCGGCAATGTGCTCTTCGGCATCGCCGTCCATGACCGCACCGGGCTCGAACTCGATCCCCCATGCGCCGCGTCCGGGCTCGAGCACCACCGCGTGGGCGCCGAGCTCGTAGATGCCGACCTCGAACGAAGCCCGGGTCCGCAAGGAAGGGTTGAGGAACAGCAGCGCCACCGAGCGACCCGCCAGGGGCCGGCCCGATTCGCCGTCGCGCCAGCGGCGGGCGCGGTCGAGCAGCAGCTGCAACTCGTCGCGCGTCCAGTCGATGGTGGTCAAGAAGTGTCGCATTGATTCCCGCTCTCGCTTCGCACGTACTTTCGCAAGATATCAGCTCCAGGCGCTGCCGGCCGTCACGATACGGTCGCGCCCGGCCTGCTTGGCGCGATAGAGCGCCTCGTCGGCCCGCGAAAGCCACTGGCGCACGGTCTCTTCCCGGGCGAGCTCGGCCACGCCCATGCTGGCGGTAACGACGCCTCCCGGGCCCTCGAGCTGGGTCGAGAACGTGCGCTTGAGAACGCGCGCAAACCGTTCGGCATCGAGGGCGTTCGCACCGCGCAGGACCACGACGAACTCCTCCCCGCCGAGGCGGAAGATACCGTCGCACTCGCGCAGCCGAGTGGTCACGATCTCCACGAAACTGACCAGGATCCGGTCGCCGGCGTCGTGACCATAGACGTCGTTGATCGACTTGAAATGATCCAGGTCGAGCAGGATCAGGCTGACCGGCGTCGCACGCCGCGCCAGCACGTCGAGAGCCTCATCGAGCGCATGGCGCAGCGCGCGGCGATTGCCCGCCCGGGTCAGCGGATCCCGGCTGGCGATCTCGGCGAGGCGGCGCTGCTGAATCTCCGTGCGGGTGGCGAAGATCAGCCCGAAAATACTGACCAGGATGCCGGTCGTGACGAAGCTCCAGACGTCCACGACCGAATCGAAGCGATCGGCGAAGATGCCGGTGAGCGCCAGGGTGCCCAGTGCGCTCAGGGAAGCGAAAACCCGATCGGCCAGAAGGAAGCCGGCACCGAGAATCGGGAAAGCCCACATGATGCTGATGCTGCCGAAGATCACCAGCACCAGGTAACCGATCGTGACCGTCAGCGCGAGCAGGCGTGCAACGAGCCGGGTGCGACCGCTGAACCAGGCATACGCGACCAGCACACCGATGAAAGCCACGAGGACGACATCGCCGGTACCGGTCTGCCAATCACCGGACACGAAGCGATAAACGGCCAGGGGCAGGATACTGGCGATCGTGCACAAGCCGAACAGGCAGATGATGGCCAGCCGGAAGTCCGAGCGCAGTCGCTGTCGCCAATGACCGGCCCCGGTGCCCGGACTCGGCAGGACGAAGCGCAGGCGACGACCCTTGTTCACAGCCCTGGCGCGCAGCGGCGGGAAGGCCGACCGCAGGCTTGACGCCGATGGCCGAAGCGTCGATGCTTGGTCACTGCAGCTCCGCAATTCATCCAATAACAGGAGAACGACGTGGGAATCGAAGTCACCGGTCTACTCAGTCTGATCTGGCTGATCATCATCATCTGGGCCATCGTCAAGACGGCATCGAGCAGCGCGGGCACGGGTGCAAAGGTGCTCTGGATCCTGCTGTTGCTGTTCCTGCCCCTGCTCGGCCTCATCCTCTGGTTGCTTCTCGGCCCCAAAGGTTAGCATCGTTGAAAAGCCGGCGGCCCGGAGCGCGGGCGCGGGGACGGCAGTGACCGACACGGCACCGATCGAATCCTTGCTGGCCTTCTGGTTCGGGCACACCCGGCGCGATCCCGGCCGGATCGGCGAACGTATGGGCCTGTGGTTCAAGCCGGGCGCGTCCGACGACGTCGCCGTCGGCGAGCGCTTCGGGCCGGTTCTGCAACGCGCAGCGTCGTGTCGGCTGACCGATTGGATGCGCGTGCCCGCCGGACGGCTCGCGCTGATCCTGTCGCTCGACCAGGCGCCCCGCGTCATCTTTCGTCGCCGGGCCGAAGCCTTTGCCCACGACGGCCAGGCACTGGCCCTGGCGCTTGCCGGCATCGACGCCGGCATCGATCGCCAACTGGGCCTGGCCGAGCGCGCCTTCTTCTACATGCCCCTGCAGCACAGCGAAGACGGGCTGGTACAGGTGCAGTCGGTACGGCAATACGAAGCGCTGGCCAGCGACTATCCAGAGCACGCGGCGCTTGCCGAAGGGTTTCTCGAGTACGCGCGAGACCACGCCGCCATCATCGAGCGCTTCGGGCGTTATCCCCATCGCAACGAAGTGCTGGGGCGCGAGAGCAGCGAAGCGGAACGCGCCTTCCTGGAGAACGGGCCGCGCTACGGGCAATAGCGCCCCGGGCGTTCAGCCGTCCACGCGCAGGCGGGCGAACCGCCGCTTCCCGACCTGCAGCACACCCTCGAAGCCGGCTTCGAGCAGGCGATCCCGGTCCTCCATCTTTTCACCGTCGATCTTGACCGCGCCCTGCTTGATCATGCGAAAGGCTTCCGAATTGGAAGCGGTCAGCTCGCAGGCGGTCAGCGCCGCGGCGATGCCGATGCCGTCTGAGCCGGCCGGCAGGGTCTTCTCGGGCATTTCGTCGGGCATCTGGCCGCCGCGGAAGCGGGCGATGAACTGATCGCGGGCTTTCTCGCCCGCGCCGTGGCCGTGAAAACGGTCGACGATCTCCATCGCCAGCGAAAACTTGGCGTCGCGCGGATTCCCGCCCTGCGCCACGCCTTTGCGCAAGGCCTCGATCTCGTCGATGGAACGGAAGCTGAGCAATTCGAACCAGCGCCACATCAGCTCGTCGGAGATGCTCATGATCTTGCCGAACATTTCGTCGGGCGCTTCGGTGATGCCCACGTAGTTGTCGAGCGATTTCGACATCTTCTGCACGCCGTCGGTGCCTTCGAGCAACGGCCAGGTGATGATGATCTGCGCGGCCTGACCGGCCTGGTGCTGCAGCTGGCGGCCGACGAGCAGGTTGAACTTCTGGTCGGTGCCGCCCATTTCAACGTCGGCAGCCAGGGCGACGGAATCGTGCCCCTGAACGAGCGGGTACAGGAATTCGTGGATGGCGATGGCCTGTCCGGATTGGTAGCGCTTCTCGAAATCGTCGCGCTCGAGCATGCGCGCGACGGTGTGCCGGGAAGCCAGCCGAATCATGTCGGCGGCACTCATTCGAGAGAACCATTCCGAGTTGAACCGCACCTCGGTCTTTTCTCGGTCGAGAATCCGGAAGACCTGCTCGCGGTAGGTCCGGGCGTTGGCTCGCACGTCGTCTTCGGTCAACGGCTTGCGGGTAACATTCTTGCCCGTGGGGTCACCGATCATGCCGGTGAAATCCCCGATCAGGAAGATCACTTCGTGACCGGCATCCTGGAAACGCCGCATGGCGTTGAGGATCACGGTGTGGCCGAGATGCAGGTCCGGCGCGGTGGGGTCGAAACCGACCTTGATGCGCAGCCGGCGGCCTTCGGCGAGACGCTTTTCGAGTTCTTCGATCTGGATGATTTCGGCCGCGCCGCGGACAATCTCTTTGATATCGGTCACTTTCGAGCGCCTTTCATGCTGATTTGCCTTGCACTTTCGGGCACGTACTCGTTGACTTGCCCGACCACAACTCGGTAATGTTAACGGGTTTGCAGCTCTATACGTCGTGCATGAACAGAAAATCCATGGCCACACTCGGGCGAGCACGCTCGACCCGCTCGGTCCGGCAACTGGCCGAAAAATCGCTGACCGTCGTTCACTCGGCCGGGCGGCACAGCGCCCGAGCGCTACGCACCCGGCCACGCGTGAGCCTGGCAGCGGTCGGCCTGATCGCGCTGAGCACGGTGATTTCCATGGTGCCGGGCGGGCCACAGGGCTCGCCGGCGGCCAGCATCAAGCCGCTTGACCTGCCGCAGCCATCCAGCTCGGAGGTGGACGGCGAAACGCCCCGGCTGCTGACCGCCTCCGTCGGCAGCCTTCCCGACGTCAGCGCAACGACCGAGGCGTCGGATGTCGATGCTTCCTGGCAGGTCGTCGAGATCCAGCCCGGCCAGACCCTCGAGCGCGTCTTTCGCGAACTCGGCCTGAGCCCCGGGCTGCTGCACGAGATTGTCACCACCACCGAGCAGGCGCGCGACCTGGCGCGCATCCGCCCCGGCGACGAATTCGCCTTCGACATTCATCCGGAGGACGGATTCCGCGCGCTGCGCGCCGAACTCGACGAGGAAGCCTGGCTGTTCGTCGAACAGGGCGATGACGGGCTGTCCACCCGAACCGAACCGCGCCACCTCGAACGGCGAATCGTGGAGACGTCGGGCACGATCAACAGCTCGCTCTACAACGACGCCCGCGGGGCGGGCCTGTCGGATGCCATGATCATGCGCCTGGCGACGATCTTCGGCTGGGATATCGACTTCGCCCTGGACATCCGCGACGGCGATCGTTTTGCACTCATCTACGAGGAGGTCTGGCGCGAGGGCGAGTACCTTCGCGACGGCGACATCCTCGCCGCGCGCTTCGTCAATCGCGGAGAGCCCTTCGAGGCGGTTCGCTTCGATGCCGGCAACGGGCCGGACTACTACGCGCCCGACGGCCGGCCGATGCGCAAGGCCTTCCTGCGAACGCCATTGAACTTCGCTCGGGTCTCGTCGAACTTCAACCCGCGCCGCCTGCACCCGGTCACCAAGCGCGTGCGCCCGCACAACGGTACCGACTACGCCGCCGCGACCGGCACGCCGGTGTGGGCGTCCGGTGACGGCAAAGTCGTCGAAGCCGGCTACTCGCGCGCCAACGGCAACTACATCTTCGTGCGGCACGGCAACAACATCATCACCCGCTACCTCCACCTGTCGAGGAAGACCGTCAAGCGCGGTGATCGCGTCCGCCAGGGGCAGACCATCGGCCACGTCGGCGCCACCGGCCTGGCCACCGGCCCGCACCTGCACTACGAGTTCCTGGTCAACGGCGTGCATCGCAACCCCCGCACGGTCGACCTGCCCCCGGCCGATCCGCTGCCCGCCGAGCAGATGGCAGAGTTCGGCCGCATCGGCGACAGGCTGCTGGCCCGCCTCGACGCGCTCGCCACGCCGGGCACGCTGCTTGCCGGCGGCAGCGAAGAGGATTGCCGGAGCGTCAGCGGCGGCTGCTGAATGGCCCGCGCGTCCGGCGAACGCTACGTCGGGCTGATCTCCGGCACCAGCATGGACGGCGTCGACGCCGTCGTCGCGGAGTTCGGGACCGATTCGCCCCGCCTCCTGGCCCATGCCGTGCTGCCCTTCGAAGGCGCGCTTCGCGAGCGGCTAGACGCGGTGAGGGCGGACCCCGATGGGTTTCCCGTGGCCGCGCTGGGCGCGCTGGATGTCCGCCTCGGCGACCGATTCGCCGAGGCCGCCCTGGCGGTCGTCTCCGCAGCCGGCCTGAATCCGTCGCACATCACGGCCATCGGCTCGCACGGCCAGACCGTTGTCCACCACCCCTGCGCCGATCCGCCGTTCACGCTGCAGATCGCCGATCCGCACCGTATTGCCCGCCGAACCGGCATCGTCACCGTGGCCGACTTCCGCCGCGCCGACCTGGCGGCGGGCGGGCAGGGTGCGCCGCTGGCCCCGCTGCTGCACGATGCCCTGTTTCGAAGTGACGACGAAACCCGCGCGGTGGTCAACCTCGGCGGCATTGCCAACGTCACCCTTTTGCTGCCCGGGCAGCCGTTGTCGGGCCTCGATACCGGTCCGGCCAACTGCTTTCTCGACCTCTGGTACCGGCGCCATGGCAACGGCGGCCGCTACGATGCGGGCGGCCGGTGGTCGGCCGGCGGACGGGTCGACACGGACTGGCTGATGAAGCTGAAAGCCGATCCATACTTCGCCCGGCTCGCGCCGAAGAGCACCGGCATCGAGTATTTTTCCCCCGGCTGGCTGGACGCGCGCCTGCCGGCGTGGGCCGAGGACCGCCCCCGCGATGTTCAGGCGACGCTGGCCGAGTTGTCGGCGCGCACCATCGCCGATGCGATCCGCGCAGCCCGTCCCGAGGGCGTCGACACCTGCATCGTCTGCGGCGGCGGCGCGGCCAATGCCGACCTGTGCCGGCGCCTGGCGGCGGCGCTCGACGAGGTCGAGATCAAGCCCAGCGAGGCGCTGGGCCTGCCCGCCGACGACGTCGAGTCGACCCTTTTTGCCTGGCTGGCGCGTGAACGCCTGGCGGGGCGCCGGCTGGCCACCGGCCCGGTCACCGGGGCGGACCGTCCCGTGCTGCTCGGCAGCGTGTACGAGCCATGAGCGACCCGCGGACGCCGGCTTCTGGCAACCGGGCGTTTCTGGCAAACTACAGCATCCAGGGACCTGTGCCGCTCGCCGGCTCAATAATGCAGAGGGAAAGAAGATGCCGAACTCAACCAAGTACGCCCTTCGACAACGTTTTCAACCCACCGTCGCACCGCTGACCGCGGCCGTCAGCCTGGCCCTCGGGGCCGGCAGCCTGCAGGCGGCCACCATCACGGTCGATACCCTGGACGACGGTTCCGTCGCCGGGCAATGCACGCTGCGAGATGCCTTCGAAGCGGCCAACACCGACGCGGTGGTCGCCGACTGCGCTGCCGGCAGCGGCGAGGACGACATCGTATTCGCCTCGGGACTCAGCGGCACCCTGACCCTGACCGAGGACGGGCTCGACGGGCTGGTGGCCTACACTTCGATCACCGTCACCGGTCCGGGCAGCGACCAGCTCACCATCGACGGCGCCGGCAGTTACCGGCTTTTCGGGGCCGGCTACGACGGAGCGGCGCTATCGCTCTCGGGCATGACCCTGAGCAACGGCTACGCCGACACCGGCTACGGTGGCGCGGCGGCGCTCGCGATCGACGGTGCCAGCCTGTCTATGAGCGACTGCGTGGTTACGGGCAACGTCGCCAGCGCTCCGGCCATCGGCGGCGGCGCCGTGTCGGTGGTTGCGGCCGGCCTGTCGATCACCGACTGCGAGTTCGAGGGCAACTCGGCGGGCGGCGGCATCCGCGGCGACGGATACTCCGGGCTCGGCGGCGCCGTGCACGCCTATCTGCCTGAAAATCTCGACATCAGCGACTCCAGCTTCAGCGACAACGACGCCAGCTACGCCGGCGGTGCGATGGCCATATTCGGGGGCGACGGCAGCAACCTGACGTCGCTCGAACTGTCCGGCAACGAGGCGGCTTTCGGCGGCGGCCTGGCCCTGCTCGAGAACGCGCAAGCGACGCTATCGCTGTCGACGGTCAGCGGCAACGACGCGGGCGGCGGCGGCGGTCTGTTCATCTCCTCCGGCGCGAGCCTGGATATCACCGAGACCAGCCTGTTCGACAACGTTGCCTACTATGACGGCGGCGGCGTTCTTGCCGGGGCCGGACAGGGCGGGGTCGTCTATGCCACGGGCGAGGCGCCGCGGGGCGGCGGCTACCTCATTTACGGCAGCGGTGAGGTCTACATCGAGGACTCGAGCCTGGCCGACAACGAGGCCTATCGCTACGGCGGGGGCATGGCCGTCAAGTACGGCGGCAGCTCGGGTGTGGCGATTGCCACGACCGTTTCGGGCAACCTGGCCGGCGCGCCCTACATTCGCTCCTCCCGCGGCGGCAGTGGCGGCGGCAGCGACAGCGGTGGCGGCGGCGGCGTAGCCGCACTGTACGGCGGAGAGGCCTACCTCGCCTACGGCAGCGAACTGACCGACAACACCGCAATCCAGGGGGGCGGCATGTTGAGCGTCGGCGGCTTCGCCGGGGTCGTCTACGCGCTGGTCGACGGCAACTATGGCTACTACGGCGGCGGCATGCAGGCCGGGCTCATGGGGCCCGTCGTGGCGGGCACGGGCGAGGGCGAACGGGGCGACCCTGTCGGGGGAACGGTCGGCGCAGTCGCCAGCACCGTCAGCGGCAACTCGGCCATGGCCGGCGGCGGCATTCTGACGCTCACGGGTGGCCAGGCCATCGTTTCCGATTCAAGCATCGAAGCCAATACGGCCGAGATTGGCGCCGGATTGACCAGCTACAACGGCACCTTGACCGTCAAGTACAGCAATGTACTCGACAATTCCGCCGCCAATTACGGCGGCGGCATCGCGGCGCTCGGCTCAGACTGCGAGGCGAGCATCACGGAAGCGCTGATCAGCGGCAACTCGGCCGGTGCCGCCGGCGGCATCTACATCGACGCTTGCGACGGATACCTCGGCTACTCGACCGTCAGCGGCAACCAGGCCACCTTCGCGGGCGGCGGCATCATCCTGGCCGGCAGCGTTCAGCCGCAGATGCTCAACTCGACCGTCAGCGGCAATACGGCCGAGACCGTCGGCGGGCTGTACGCACTCGGGCTGGCCGCCGACTTCATCACGGTCAGCGAGAACGAATCCACCGGCACGACTTCAGTTGCCAGCGGCCGTTTCCGCGGCGTACCGTCGGTGGGCGGCGCCCTGCTGGTTGCAACCGGCGACGGCATCGACGTCGACAACTCGATCTTTTCGGGCAACACCGTCGCCGGCGACCCGCTGGATTTGGAAATCATCGACAGCGACGGCCCCAGCGCGCTCGACTACTCGCTGGTCCAGGCCCCGGGGGACTACCTGCCCGCCGGCAGCGGCAACCTGATCGGCGACGATCCCCTGCTCGGCCCCCTGGCCGACAATGGCGGGCCCACGCCGACGCATGCAGTGGCGAGCGACTCGCCGGTGATCGATGCCGGCGACCCGGCCACCACGGTGGAATTCGACCAGCGCGGCGAGCCCTTCGTGCGCCAGTCCGGCGACGGCGCCGACATGGGCGCCTACGAGTTGTTCATCGACGAGATCTTCTCCGACCGCTTCGAGCAGAGCCGATAGGGGTCAACCCCCGCTTTCGGTGGATGCGGCGACGTAGCGTCGCCGCATCAGCCACAGGATGAGCAGGATGGCCGGAATGCCGAGCGTCGAGGCGTACACGAAGAAGAACACGTAGCCGGCATTGTCGACCAGCCAGCCCGACGGCCCGCCCAGCAGCTTTCCGGGCAGGGTCATGAACGAGCTGAACAGGGCGTACTGGGTGGCGGTGTAGCGCCGGCTGACCAGCGAGGACAGCCAGGCGATGAATACCGTGGCCGACAGGCCATTGGCCAGGTTGTCGGCGCCGATGGTCATGAACAACGCCCACAGCTGCGGACCGATGGTCGCCAGCCAGGCGAACAACAGGTTGGTCACGGCCACGATGATGGCCGCCGCCAGCAGCATCTTCAGCAGCCCGTAGCGCGCCACCAGCACGCCGCCCAATAGTCCGCCTGCGATGGTCATCACGATGCCGAACACGTTGGTGACCGTCGCGATTTCGCTCAGGGTGAAGCCGAGATCCAGGTAGAGCGGGTTGGCCATGGCGGCCATGGAGATGTCGGAGACCTTGAACAACCCTATCAGCGCCAGCACCGGCAGCGCCATCCAGCCGTTGCGGCGAAAGAAGTCGGCCAGCGGCGCGACCACCGCGCCCGTCAGCCAGGCACCGATGTCCTGCAGCCGGCCACGCAGGCGCGAGCGCTCGCGATAGGCCTTGACGAGCGGATCCTTCTCGATGTCGAGCCGCTCCAGCGAGGTCGGCTCGGGCGAGATCAGTACCGCGAACACGCCCACGAGCACCAGCGCGCTCATGCACAGGTAGGCCAGCGTCCAGCTGGCGAAGTCGGCGATGTAGAGGGCGCCGGCGCCGGTGGCGAGAATGGCCATGCGGTAGCCGAGCACATAGGTCCCGGCCAGGGCCGCCTGGAACTCGATGCTGTCGGACTCGATGCGGAAGGCGTCGATGGTGATGTCCTGGGTGGCCGCCGAAAAGGCGACCAGCAAGGCCAGCAGTGCCACCTGGGTAAGCTGAGTGGTCGGGTCGGTCGGCGCCATGCCGGCCAGGCCGGCCATGATGCCGACCTGCGCCAGCAGCATCCAGCCGCGACGCTGACCGAATGTGCGGGTCAGGACGGGTAGTCG